>JACRAM010000005.1 GCA_016213405.1 Bacteroidota bacterium | reverse complement strand
TAACAACGCATTTGCGTTATTGCCGCTACAATCTTGCATCGAGTTTTGTTTTTCATATCTTTGCTTTGTGTTTCGGCAGACAATTTTGCGCTTCGTAAATCGGCAACAACGCAATATGCGCGGAACGTTAGTGGCAACCCTAAAAAACGACACAGTTCTCCGTAGACACTGACGCAGTAACTTGACAGCAGGACAAAAGAAAAAAAAGAAAAACCCACGCGGAGTTTATCCCGCTACATAGCGGGACATTTTTGAAAATTTCTTTTTCCGACACACATTTGGCACATTTACCTTTGCCCCAACCGCACAAACCAACCACAGGGGCAAAGTCAAAAGAGCCAAATCTTCCCACCCGCAAAAAAGATTTGGTGGAATCAAAATAATATATGTATATTTGCAGACCATTTGGTCGAATATAGATTATGAGAAGGAAAAAACTTGACTCTGAAACAGAAAAGAAAATCTTTGATTCTGCTATTAAAGTGTTTCATCAAAGAGGTATACATGGCGCACGAATGCAGGAAATTGCAGATAAAGCAGGAGTAAGTAAATCAATGCTGCATTATTATTTTGTAAACAAAGAAAAATTATTTGACAAGGTGTTCAATCTTACAATGAAAAATATATTCCCAAAGGTGAACTCTATTCTTGTTTCAAACTTTCCCTTGTTGCAGAAGATTGCTATTTTCATGAACACATATACTGACATACTTTTCAAAGAGCACCCCTCAAGTGGATTCATTATTGCAGAAATGGCTACGAATAAAGAAAAAATTCTTAAACTGACTATTACCAGCGCAGGATTTGATCTGACAAAATTTAAGCAACAGGTAGAAAGAGAATACAAGCTTGGAAATATAAAAAGGGTTGATGTGCGAATTCTATTATTGAACATGATTTGTCTCAGCGTTTTCCCTTTTGTGGCTATCCCTATGCAACTTCAACGTTTTAACATGACAGAGAAAGAATACTTTCAACTGCTTGAAAAAAGAAAACCAATCATTTCTGAAATGATAATTAATTCAATAAAGAAAAACGATTCGTAAAATATTTTTTTCATGTAAATTCGACTATATGGTCTAAATATAATTATTAACCTTTAAAATTCACGACAATGAAAAAAGTTTTATTCCTCGTAGCGGCAATCGCTGATACAGTGATTGCCTTCGCACAAGCAAATTGCGCTGCCGCTTCAAGCGGATTAACACCCATCAATGATTTGGGAACTGGTTCCTTTGTTAATGCATGGGCTGCCACATGGACAGGCGGGCTTTATCCCAACGGCTCTAATTATCGTCCCGCCACACACATGGCTGCGGGTATATCTCTTGCCCAACAAGTTGTTCCGCTCGATGCTACAGGAAATATTGATAATGTTAATGGCAAAATTGTCTGGCTCAGCATAGGAATGTCAAACGCCACCATGGAAACCCAGCAGTTTATTCCACTGGCAAATGCGTATGCAAACAAAAATCCCAAACTCACTTTTGTGGATGGCGCACAAGGAAGCATGACAGCATCTGTTATTTCTACTCCAAGCAATCCTAACTACGCAACCTATTGGAATACTATTAATACACGTCTTGCCACAGCAGGAGTTACTTCGAGTCAGGTGGAAGTTATCTGGTTTAAAGAAGCTAATCCTGCCTCCGGTTCACAAATTCAGCCATATTATGATTCTCTTATTGTTCAGTATAAAAGAATCATGAATAATATTAAGGTGCGTTTTCCAAATGTAAAACTCTGTTACATGGCGAGCCGCATATCTGCCAGATACGCTTCCTCAACACTAAATCCTGAACCTTATGCATACTACACAGGATGGGCAGTTAAGAAAGTAATTGAAGACCAAATTAATGGTGACCCGCAATTGCAATATTCGGGTCCTGGCGCTAACTCACCTTTTCTCTCGTATGGCATTTATATGTGGTCGGATGGAAGCACACCTGAACTAACAAACCCAAATGTATTTTGGACCTGCCCGACAGATTTTACAACGGACGGAACACACCCTTCAGTACCCACAGGTGCGGCAAAAGTTGCAAACCTTCTGCTTACTTTCTTTCAGAATGACACGCTTTCTTGTCCCTGGTTTTTCAACACAGCCCCTGCATGGTGTGGCGTTGTTGGAATTCAGCATGAAACAATATCAGGTGCTGCATTAAATATTTTTCCAAATCCTTTTTCAACAACAACAACAATTCAAATTACAAGTTCAGAATTGAAAAATAAAAATCTGGATTTGAAACTTTACAATTTGTTTGGACAGGAGATAATGCAAACGCGGAATATTAAAAATGAAACGATTATTGACCGCAGTAATTTTTTATCGGGAATTTATATCCTGAAACTATTCTCAACTGATGATAATAAATTTATCTCTGTCAATAAAATAACCATTGAATAAGAAACCATCATTCACCATAAAAAAATCAACCAAATGAAAAAGTTCAACAACAAAAATAAAACCA
The DNA here is from genome assembly GCA_016213405.1 of Bacteroidota bacterium. Taxonomy (NCBI): domain Bacteria; kingdom Pseudomonadati; phylum Bacteroidota; species Bacteroidota bacterium. The sequence goes on along the minus strand of JACRAM010000005.1, from coordinate 1,249 downwards.
ATCACTTACAAGTCGCTGAAAGGCGCGCAAACAAAATGAAAAATAAATTCTACACAATGCTCATCATTGCATTTCTTTCGGTAACTTTTTGTACAACATTATTCAGCCAGCCTCCTCCTGGCGCTGTTTTAATTTGGTCAGCAGATTTTGAGACAGGAGATCAATCACAGTTCCACAATCTGGAGAACACAGATCTATGTGATAACGGTGTGATTGGCGTTTCTTCAACCATAGTTCATAGCGGAAATTATGCTGGAAAATATTCAGGTGATATGCCTTCAGGCGCGATTAAATGCAGAGAATATTGGAATGTCAATTTCAAAACAGGACACCCGGCAAATACAGGGACATGGTTGAGCATGACCGATTTCTACTGGGAGGCATGGTTTTATATTCCTACTGTTTCTTGGCCGACTGGACCAACCGCATGGTTCAGCCCCGTCACTATTGGTACGATAACGAACAACTGGGCTACACCGTTAACTCTTGGCTCTGGGTCGAATCGCTTGATTAACCTTTTTTCACACCAAACCCAGACCCAGTTCAACCAGAATAACCCCACGGTTCCATTTCCTTTCGATCAATGGTTCAAGCTATCCATGATTGCGCATAACTTTGGTCCGTCAAATGCCGATGTCACCTTGTATCAGGATAATGTTGCGATAATACATGCCACGGGCAATTTGAGCGCTGGAGGAAATGATTCTGATCATTTCGGGCTTTACATAGGAAGCGGGATACCTAACTTTACTGTATACAACGATGACATTTCGGTTTATTCCATTCCTACTGCCACAGCAACTAATGAATATCCCAACAGCAATGCTCAGGTTTTTGTTTACTTTGATCCCTCAACCGATTATGTAAATGTTACATTATCAGGAATAAACTTTTCATCGGGAGAATTAGAGTTTGCTATCTATGACTTATGCGGAAGAACGGTGAAAAAGATTGCTTGTAATTCTTCTTCTCTCATTGTGAATAGAAGTGATGTGTCAAACGGAATGTATTTATATCAGTTGAAAGACACAGAGAAAATAATTGGAACAGGAAAAATAATTATTCAGAACTGAACTTCTAAAACCAAAATACTATGGCATCAACAACTGAAACAGGACACGCAAAAAATGTAGCAAACTTTGAAGACCTCATTTCATTTTGCACAGGATACGGAACATCTTACAATCCGAGCAAAGCAGGAATAAAACTGCCTGCCTTGAACACACAGTTCACAGGTGCGAAAAATTCT
>JACRAM010000004.1 GCA_016213405.1 Bacteroidota bacterium | reverse complement strand
TCGTTATCACTTGCTTTTGCCTTCGGCTTCCTCCGCACAATGCCTCGCAACATTGCACTTGCTTTCAGCTAACACTTCGCGTTATCAACGTGTGTTCGGGACTTGCACCCTATAGTAAAAGAACATGGATGGCGCACAATAATAAAGGCGGATTAATTTCTTAATCCGCCTTCACTGAAAAACCGAAAGAAGATTACTTCTTGAGGTGCTTGCTCACAAGTGCAGTCATTTCGAACATGCTAACTTGTTTCTTTCCGCCAAAAATAGCTTTGAGAGTGTCGTCAGCATTGATGTTGCGTCTGTTCTTTTTGTCCTGAAGATTGTGCTTCTTGATGTACGCCCACATTTTTTTTGCTACTTCAGTGCGTGGAAGAGCTTTGCTTCCTGTTACTGCTGCGAGGTGTGCGCTTGGAGTCAGCGGAGCCATGAATGCCGCATTTGGTTTTCTTTTTGTTGCCATTGTGTTTTGTTTTTTTGTTTTAAAAAGTTTAACTTATTTTCCCGATAACTATCGGGATTCATAGCGAAAGTAAGACAAATTCAGTCGTGTTTCATAGGGAAATACGATTGTTAATAAGTTTTCATAGGGGAAATCGGAAATCTCCCTATGGGGAATCACTTTTTTCTGGCAATCATGAGCCCATCTCTCAGGGGAAGAAGCACATTTTCTACTCTGGAATCACTCTGAATTTTCTTGCTGTACGCTAAAAGAGATTTGGTCTCAATGTCCATTTTCATAGGAGAATTGAGGATTTTACCACTCCAGAGCACATTATCCGCTATGATATATCCTCCTTGTTTCACCTTCGGGAATGCAAGGTCATAATAGGTGCTGTAATTCTCCTTGTCGGCATCAATAAACACAAGGTCAAACTCATCTTTTATGGTGGGTAAGATATTAACAGCGGAGCCGATATGCAGGGTAATTTTCCCCTGCAAGCCCGCTTCCTTTATATAACGCGTGATGATTTCTCTGAACTCTTCGTTCACATCAATGGTGTGAAGTCTGCCTCTTTCCTGCAATCCCTGCGCGAGACAAATGGCGGAATAGCCGGTGAAAGTTCCAATTTCCAGAATCTTTTTCGGACGAATCATTTTGCTGAATAGTTGCAGCATCAATCCCTGCAAGTGTCCGGAAAGCATCTGAGGCATGGTCATCTTTAAATGCGTTTCACGATTCAATCGTTTTAACACATCCAGTTCTGCATCTGAATTTTTCAGAGCATAATCTTCAATTTCCTGAGGAAGAAAATTCATACGTTGTAAATTATATAAACGATTAAACCAATATAAAGAGCAATTAATAGTATGGAGAATTCGAGCATTGTTTCAGCTCTGTTTTTCAATTTGTATGCTTTTCTTTTTTGTTCATCAGTTGCATTCGGATTTTTTAACACTTTATTTGTATTGGATATTGCAAGAGATATACATACAAAAAATCCAGGGGCAAAATACAAACAACACACACTGCTCAAAATTGTAAGTGTTTCTGCTCTTTTTAAATAACGATCCAAATTATTATGTATAGTATCTTTTAGAAAAAAAATATTCCTTTTTTCAAGAATTATTTTTCTTGAAAAATTATTTTCCTTTTTTGCATTCAGGAAAACAAGATTGATTCCTGAATCGGCCAATGAATAATCATGACAAGGTTTTTCTGCTTTGTAATGTACATTGTCATAAAAAGTATTTTTTTGTACTCCAGAAACTATTCCTTTTTCTGCTAAAATATTTTTGTCAGAAGCGTTTTCATGATTATTCGAAAACATTCCGGGCATATATTTTCTTTTTGAAAATTCATTAACAGAACTGCATCCAGACAGAAAAAGGATTAAGAAAAGAAAATACAGAATTCTCATGCTTATTTATCCTGCAAATGGAACTTATGAAGAAAGCGATGTGCAACAGGTGCAAACACAAAAGCAATCGTTGTTAGGAAAACTACCCCACTGAAGATTGCATAGAACGATGCAAATAATTTTCCTGCTGTGGTTATCATTGGGTTAACAGGTCCCATTCCGGTAAGAATCATCGAAGCATTGAGCAATGAATCAATCCATCCTAGATTTTCTGTGAAGTGGTAGCCGAGTATTCCTATAAGAAGTGAAACAACAACAATTACTCCTCCCCATAAAAAATTCCAGAAGAGTCGATTGTAATATTCTTTTTTAGGAGCAAGTGGTTTGGAATGGTGTTCGTACATTTTTTATTTGTTTGAAACTACTGCGAGTTTTTTTCCGTCAGGACTAATAGTAATGCGTGTTGGTTTGGTAATTCCAAACGACTCAAGATTTACAATTTCATTTGCACCTGCTTTGCTGTTCATATATCCTGAAACAATGGAGTTATCCGATATGGACCATATTTCATATTTTCCTATGAGAAGAAAATCTTCGCTCTCAATCATTCCTTTTATATAGGGAGTTGGAGATTTCAGAAAATGTTCATACACATTATTAAAATGTCCCGCCTTTGTGGTGTACCATAAATTGCCATCTCTCATCTTCATACATCTTCCGATGCTGTCTGCAATCACTTTTGTTTTCTGCGAATGAATATCTGCTGCCTGAAGAGTAAACGCTGGCTTTGTCAAAACATGAATCGCAACACTGTCTTTATTTATCCAGCAATGGTATCCGATGGAATCTACATTTTTCATTATACAAATCGGTTCGCCACCAGTCAAAGGAAATTTCCACAACCTCTGTGCAGAATCTTTTTCAACCATCACCACCGAAATATATTTTCCATCGGGCATGAAGGTTGGAGAATATTCGCTGACTGGGATCTTTGTGAACTGAATAGTTGTTTTTGCCTGCAAGTCATACTTATATATATCCGTTGAACCACCGCTGTCACGCTGGGATGAATATAGAATGTATTTTCCATCGGGGGAAAAAGCCGGTTGATTATCGTATCCTTTCCTGTTTGTAATGTTAATTGGATGATGGAACGAAATTTGTCCCGCACTGTCTTTGATATCCAGCAGCCAGATGTCGCAATCGGGCAACTGGGAATAGCAGAAATGAGAAATACAAAATAAAAAAACAGATAAGAATACAGATTTCATGAATCAATATTACAAAGAAAATCTATCTTCGGTTAAAAATTAATTGATGAAGAAATTTTTTCTAATTATAATTGTTACCCTAAGCGGAATAGAAACATCTTTTTCACAAATAAAAATAATCAATACCACTTGTCAGAAAACCTTTGGGGGAATGGGCGGCATCTTCAAGCAATACGTAATTGAATTTAAAAACAAGACAAATGCAAAAGTGGAAGTGGATTCGGTGAAAAGCATAGCCGATACCGTAAAGATAAATTGTTCATTTAATAAAACTGAGAATGAATCTTACAAAATATCTTTTGGGCAATCATTAAAAAGTCAGGAGAAATGTAAAACATGTCCTGATGTTTCTCCTAAACAAAGTGATTTAACAAAGGGTGTAATTGTCTATTACAGAAGAGGAGAAAAAAAATCTTCTTTCAAGATGACAAAGTTCAAGCAACTGCCTGACATCTATGCGCCATGAGCGTTTTCTTTTATCCTGCAAGTGAAAACCCAGGCAGGAGGAACATTCATGGAAGCAAAATCAATCTTCACGTCATCAAAAACTTCTTTCAACTTCTTTAATGACGCAAAGGAGTACTGAAATTGAATGAATGCCCCATGGGGATTCAAAATATTTTTTACTGAATTGAGAATAGCATATTCGGTTTTCTTCGGAATCATTGCAAGCGGAATGGAAGAAATGACATAATCTGCCTTACTGATTCCCCTTTCTTTAATATGCGCTTCCAGATTTTCAGCATTGTCATCAATAACTTCCATCCTCTCATCCGGAACAGTTTTTAACTTTTCCACAAACTCTTCATTAATTTCAAAGACATATAATTTCGCATGTTGATTCATTTTTTTCAGAATCTCGAATGTGATTACTCCCGTTCCAGGTCCAAACTCAACAATGATTTTTGCCCTGTTGAAATCAACAGGTTCTACCATCTTCTTCACAAGAAATTTGGAACTGGGAGTTATTGCGCCAATATTTTTTCCTTGTTTAAGGAACTTAGAAAAAAAATCATATTTTTTCTTCACTGGAATTCTCTATATCAAAAGCAATATTTATTCTCTGAAATCAATTTTGCCGCAACCACTCTTCTCGCCTCTTTCGCGTTGAATGGTTCGGTCTTCGTGAAGCGTTTCAAGCCCATCAGCATCATGCGTTGTTCATCGCCTGAAGAGAATGAATTGATAGCTTCTTTTCCATTCTTATTGATTCTGTCTGCCGCATCGTTAATGTAAACACGCATGATTTCAATTTTCTCTTTGCAGCTTTCTTCGCCATGCATGGAAACAAGTTTTTCCACACGTAATTGAACCGATTCCGACACATACAAGTCAATCAGCATATCGGCAATGTTCATCAACACTTCCTGTTCTTTTGCGAGTTCCATCATCAGTTTCTGTGCTGCACTTCCGGCCACCATCAAAACTGCTTTCTTGAAATTCTTCAGATATTTTTTCTCCGCTGAAAACAATGCTGTGTCTTCTCCTCCAAAATCAGGAATGCTCATTAACTCTCCCGCAATTTTCATCGCTGGTCCCATCAAATCCAATTCTCCTTTCATAGCGCGTTTCAAAAGCATATCTACAATTAACATTCTGTTTATCTCATTTGTTCCTTCGAAAATCCTATTAATGCGCGAATCTCTGTATGCTCTTTCCATTGGTGCATCAGCCGAGTAACCCATGCCACCGTAAATCTGTACTCCTTCGTCCGCCACATAATCCAGTACCTCACTGCCTGCAACTTTCAGAATTGCTGCTTCGGGGGCAAACTGTTCCACGCCTTTTAACGCAGCTTTTCCTTTTTCCATTCCTCCAGCAACGAGCGCGTTGATGGCATCTTCTATGTTTTGCGAAGCACGGTAAACAGCTGACTCCACCGCATAAACACGGATTGCCTGCTCTGCAAGTTTGTAGCGGATAGCACCGTATTTCGAAATCGGTCTGCCGAATTGATTTCTTTCATTTGAATACTGAATAGATTTCTCGGAAATTTTTTTCGCTCCTCCAACCGCTGCGGCTCCAAGTTTTACTCTGCCGATATTTAAAATATTCACCGCTATCTTGAATCCGTTTTGTCTTTCTGATAAAAGATTTTCCACAGGCACTTTACAGTCATTGAAAAAAATCTGGCGCGTTGAACTTCCTTTGATTCCCATTTTGTGTTCTTCCGGATTCAGAGAAATTCCTCCGAAACTTTTTTCTACAATAAATGCAGAAAGATTTTCATCGCTGTCAATTTTTGCGAATACAATAAACACATCTGCAAATCCACCGTTGGTAATCCACATCTTCTGCCCATTCAGCAAATAATGTTTTCCGTCTTTGGAAAGAACTGCTTTTGTTTTCCCTGAGTTTGCGTCCGAACCACTTCCCGGCTCGGTCAGACAATAACATGCTTTCCATTCTCCCGAAGCGAGTTTGGGCATATATTTTTTCTTCTGCGTTTCATTCCCATAGTATAAAATCGGAAGCGTTCCGATTCCGGTATGTGCGGAAATGGAAACAGCAAATGAATGTCCCTGACCGAGAATTTCAGTTGCCAGCATTCCGGTCACAAAATCTTTTTCAAAGCCACCGTATTCTTCGGGAACATTCAGCCCGAGCAAACCAAGCGCAGCAGCTTTGTCCATAAGTTTTACGGTGAGCCCTTCTTCCTGAGAATCAATTCTGTCGAGAATTGGCCAAACTTCCTGTGCAAGAAAATCTGTGCATGATTGCGCAATCATTAATTGTTCTTCATTCCACTGTTCAGGAATGAAAATGTCATTCGCTTCTGTTTCTTTGATAAGGAACTCCCCTCCTTTCAATGCCGTTTTTTTAGCTACTGTTTCCATTGTAATTATTTATTAATTGAGTAATTCGAATATTCCTGCCGCGCCCTGTCCGGTACCTACGCACATGGTAACCATTCCGTATTTCTTTTTGCGCCTGCGAAGTTCGTTAAATAATTGAACGGAAAGTTTTGCTCCGGTGCAACCTAGCGGATGTCCAAGTGCAATCGCTCCTCCATTCACATTTATGATTTCAGGATTCAGTTTGAGTTCTTTTATCACCGCTAAACCCTGTGAAGCAAACGCTTCGTTCAGTTCTATTAAATCAATTTGCTCTTGTTTCAAACCGGCAAGCTTCAGCGCCTTCGGAATTGCAGCCACAGGACCGATTCCCATAACTCTTGGAGGAACTCCCGCAGCAGCATAACTTACCAATCGAGCAATCGGTTTTAGATTATTTTCTTTCATGAATTTTTCTGAAACCACCATCACAAACGCAGAACCATCCGATGTCTGTGAAGAATTTCCGGCTGTCACACAACCCTTTGCGTCAAATACAGGTTTCAGTTTTGCAAGCGCTTCCAGGTTTGTATCTGCTCGTGCGCCTTCGTCCGTGTCAACCACGAACTCGCGCGTTTTCTTTTTCTCGTTTTCGTCTAAATAATTTTCAGAAACTTTTATCGGAACAATTTCATCTTTAAATTTTCCCTCTGCAATTGCTTTCACCGCTTTCTGGTGCGAAGCCAGTGCAAATTTATCCTGCTCTTCGCGCGATACTTTATATTCTTTCGCTACCGCTTCCGCAGTCAAACCCATTCCCCAATAATAATCAGGATGAACTTTCGCCACCTCGAAATTCGGAACAATGCGCCATCCGCCCATCGGAATCAAACTCATGCTCTCAGCACCGCCAGCAATAACGCATTCCGCCAATCCAGAATTTATTTTCGCGCTCGCAATCGCGATGGATTCCAAGCCGGACGCGCAATAACGGTTTACAATCATTCCGGGAATTTTGTCTGAATCGAATGCCAGAAGGGAAATAAATCTTGACATATTCAAACCCTGTTCCGCTTCGGGCATCGCGTTGCCCACGATTAAATCGTCCACCTGTTCTTTGTTCACATTCGGAACCGATTTCATCAGGTGTTTGATGACCTCCGAAGCCAGATCATCCGTGCGTGTAAAACGAAAACCTCCGCGGGTGGCTTTGCCCACTGCCGAGCGAAATCCTGCTACAATATATGCGTTCATAACTTTCTGGTACTATGTACAATGTACGAGGTACTATGCACTTTGTTTATATTTTTCTTTTATCGCTTCTTGCAAACGAAATAACATATTTTGAATTTGATTTAGTTTTTTCACAATTTCTTCGAAATTCTCTTTAGAAATAAAACCTTGCTTCTCGGAAATGATTAAAAGGGTTTCCACTTCAGCACATGAACCCATTGAAATACCAAGAAATTGAACAAACTCTTTATTTGAATTTCTTCCCGCTCCTTCAACAATGTTCGCAGTAATGGAAACACTCGCTCTGTTTAGCTGGCTTGTTATTCCATATAATTCTTCCTTCGGAAAAGCTTTTGTAAAAGAATAAACAGCAGAAACAAACTCAATTGATTCCTGCCAAACTTTTAACTCTTTGTGCCTATTCATTTTTGCTTTGTACTTTGTACCTAATACCTCGTACTTTCAACTAATTTCTTAAAACTTTTCCTCCAGTTATTATAGATTGAATTCTTTCAAGCGTTTTTTTCTCTCCTGCAAGAGATAAAAATGCTTCTCTTTCTAAATCTAGTAAATATTGTTCACTTACCAAAGTTGGCGAGGATAAATCTCCACCGCAAATCACCCATCCGATTTTCTGAGCAATTTTCACATCGTGCTCTGAAATATAATTTCCGCTCATCATAGAGTTTGCTCCGAGATACGCTAAACCGAGCGCTTGTTTTCCAAGCACACGAATATCTTTTCTAGGAGTTGGTTTTGAATATCCTTCTCGTGCAATTTTCAGGCATTCCGCTTTTGCATCCGTCAGTAATCTCGCTCTTGAAACCACCACGATGTCTTTTCCTTTTCTCAGATACCCAAAATCAAATGCTTCGTGAGCAGATGTGGCGACTTTTGCCTGACCAATCGTGAGAAATCTGTCACGAAAACTATTTAATTCAACATCTCCATCCTGTAACTCATCGGAGAGTCGCAACGCGAATTCTTTTGTTCCGCCACCGCCCGGAATCAATCCAACTCCAAACTCCACCAATCCCATATACGTTTCAGCGTGTGCGACAACTTTATCCGAATGCATGCTCATTTCGCAGGCGCCACCGAGTGCGAGATTATGCGGAGCTACCACAACTGGGATAGAAGAATAACGAATGCGCATCATCGTATTCTGAAAAGCTTTGACAGCAAAGTTGAGTTCATCCCATTCCTGCTCCACGGCAAGCATGAAAATCATTCCTACATTTGCACCCGCTGAAAAGTTCGCTCCTTCGTTTGAAATTACCAAACCTTGAAAATCTTTTTCTGCAATATCAATTGCTTTATTAACGCCTTCAATCACTTCTCCTCCTATGGAATTCATTTTTGTATTCCATTCAAGATTGATAATTCCATCGCCAATATCGGTAATTGTTGCACCGGAATTTTTCCAAACCGTTTTTGTAGGTCGAATAATTTCCAGAGAAATATATTCTTCCGTTCCTGGAATTGCTTTGTATGATTTTGCATGGATGTCGTAATATTTTTTCGCACCGCCCTCTACTTTATAAAAGGAAGTGTTTCCAGCTTTCAGAAAATCAGAAATCCATTGAGCGCATTTCACTCCGGCTTTTTCCATCGCATCTATGGATTCTTTCACGCCCAACGCATCCCAGTATTCAAACGGGCCGAGTTCCCAACCGAAGCCCGCTTTCAGGGCATCGTCAATTCTGTACAACTCATCCGAAATTTCAGGAATGCGGTTAGAAACATACTGGAACAAACCAAAGAAAGACGCGCGATAAAAATCCCCCGCTTTATCTTTTCCGGAAATCAAAATTTTCAATCTGTCTTTTAAATTCTCAATTGGTTTTGTTTGTTCCAGCGTTGCAAATTTTACTTTCTGAGATGGTTTGTATTCTAAAGTTTTTAAATCCAAAGCTTGTATCTCTGATTTGCCGTCAGCTGATTTTACTTTCTTATAAAACCCCTGTCCTGTTTTATCACCGAACCATTTGCTCTCGTTCATCTTCGCAACGTAAGCAGGAAGTTTGAAAGATTCTTTTGCTTCATCGTTCGGGAGATTTTGTGCGAGTCCGTTTGCCACATGCACGAGCGTATCCAGTCCAACTACATCACAAGTTCTGAAAGTTGCCGACTTCGGTCTTCCTAAAACGGGACCAGTGAGTTTGTCAACTTCCTCAACGGTCAATCCCATTTTTTCTACCAGATGAAACAAACTCATAATTCCGAAGACACCTATACGATTAGCAATGAAAGCGGGCGTATCTTTGCAGAGCACAGTAGTTTTTCCCAGATACAAATCTCCGTAGCGCATCAGAAAGCCAATGACTTCTTTTGAAGTTTTAGGAGTGGGGATTATCTCAAGCAATTTTAAGTAGCGCGGAGGATTGAAGAAATGGGCTCCGGAGAAATGCTTCTGAAAATCTTCGCTTCTACCATCAAGCATTAAATGAATAGGAATTCCGGAAGTGTTTGAAGAAATAAGCGTTCCCGGCTTTCTGAATTTTTCAACTTGCTCGAAAATTATTTTTTTAATATCCAATCTTTCTACAACCACTTCAATAATCCAGTCGCAGGAAGAAATATTTTTCATGTCATCTTCAAAATTCCCTGTGGTAATTCTATTCGCAAAAGATTTCTTATAAATTGGAGAAGGATTTGATTTCAGCGCAAACGCTAAAGCATCGTTCACAATTTTGTTTCTTGATTTTTTATCTGTTGTTGCATCTTTCGGGACAATGTCGAGCAATAAAACTTCCACTCCGATATTTGCGAAGTGACACGCAATGCGTGAGCCCATCACTCCGGAGCCGAGAATTGCGACTTTATTTATTTTTCGATTCATAATAGAATATTGGAATTATAAAATCTATTTTTATTCAAACCAAAGTTAGATAAAGTTTGAAATAAGGGATCGAAAAAAAAGGAAAGAAAATTTACTGTGGATTGAAACTTGGTGCAGTGGTATCAACTATTACATTTTTTTGAACAAAACGATAAGCAAGGTGAAATTCAAAACCTCCGCGCGCAATACTTGCCTTACGAAAGCTGGAATAATTAATATCATAACTTATTCCTGCCGATAATCCTTTCTTATACTCAAATCCAACATAAGGAGAAATGGCATCATTCCATCTCCAAAGCCCACCAAACAATAAATTGGAAGAAACATTATTGCCTGTGTATAATGAATTCATCCCAAGTTCCTGTTTGGCAATGAGACTGAAATCAAATTCATTTGCGGTTCCCTGATTAAACCATGCAAGAGATGTTACGTAAGTAGTATTTGAAAGTGCTTTTGTTTTTACCTCCCAGGTTCCTGACGTTATGTACTTAATAAAAAGTTTTTCATTGTCATTATAGATAAACGAAAAAACAGGTTGGTTCAGATGTTGCGCACTGAATCCTGCACGAAATTTACTGATATCAGAAATTTTATGATTCCACCCTATGCCGGATGACAAATCAAAATAACTAAAGCTATTTGCAAGCACAGGTTCATTGGAGGAAAGTTGTGTATTAAAAGATATTCCATCCCACTGGTTATCCCAAATCAGATTTGTTCCGTCAAATTTTCTTTGTCCGTAGCCGATTTGCAATCCAGCCGAAACGTCATCTGATTCTCCTGCTTTAAGTTTGGTCGAAAGAAGAAGTTCTGCCTGTGTAGTGCTCATCTCTGAATCGCCTGCTTTATCATTGAAAAAAATCAATCCTGCGCAAAGCTTCTTGCTGAAAAATGGTTTGTCAGCAGAGAATAAAAATGTTTTATATGGCTTATCCGATACAGAACTCCATTGCTGTTTATAGCTGTTCATGGCGCGAACCTGCCCATCAAAATCACCGCAATAAGAAGGATTTAAAAGCAGCGGTGTATTGAACGTTTGGGAAAAGTGAATGTCCTGCGCCAAAACTTTCAAGTTCATCAGCACAAAAATAATTATCAAATATTTTTTTATTGTCATCATCTAATAAGAGAGAGGTTGCCTTTTTTTACTTGCTTGTCTTCACTGTCAGGTCGTACGACAAAATAAAAATTAAATATTCCCGAATTCATTTTCTTTCCTTTATAAATGCCATTCCAGCCCTGAGTAATATCGGATGTTTCGAAAACTTTTTCTCCCCACCGGTCATAAATTCTCAGCAGAAAAATATCGCAGTATCCTCTTACATAAAATACATCGTTGATACCGTCATCGTTTGGCGAAAACGCATTGGGCACATCCAGAAGGCAGCTACATTTTTCTGTTGTCACACGCACTGAGTCACTTGCGCTTCCGCAGATATTAGCAGTATAAACGATGTACAATCCGTCACTGCCAACTGTAATCGGGCTGTTGCTTGTTCCGTTATTCCAGACATAACTTCCGCTACTCAACGGTGCAAGAATTATTTCCTCCCCATCACAAATAACAGTATCATTTGGCGCAAAGATGAAAGGAGGAAAATCAAAAATTGCTGTCATTGAATCCGTACTGGTACAGCCGGCTGCGTTAGTAACAATCACCCAGTAAATTCCTGAAGATGTAATTGTATAGGTGGGAAGAGTTGAGTTATCCTGCCATACATATCCTGTTCCTGTGCCGGTAATATCAATATTAATGGTTTGTGTTGAACAGAGCGTGGAATCATTTCCCAGCGAAAAAACGGGTGCAATACCTTGCATAATAACAATAGTATCGCTGTCTGAACTGCATTGATTGGTTACCTGGACCCAGTAAGTTCCTGGCTGAGTTATAGTAATGCTGGAAGAAGTTGATCCTGTGCTCCATGAATAACTGCCTGCATTGGTTGCAGTGGCAGCGAGTATTGTCTGCGTGCAGATAGCAGTGTCATTTCCTAATGAAACAGTTGGATCGCTTCCAATAGAAACATTTATAGAATCGGCAGCAGTGCCGCAAATATTATTTGAAGAAACCCAATAAGTGCCCGATGTATTTACATTAATGCTGGTTGTAGTGGCACCCGTGCTCCAGATAAAATTTGTAAAGCCGCTTGAAGTGAGTGCAAGCAGCACAGAATCGCCTTGGCAAATAGCAGTGTCATTTCCCAGTGAAAGAGAATTAGCTGGATAATAATTAATGTTAATTGTATCTGCATTGCTGCCACATGAGTTGGAAACATTTACCCAATAAGTTCCACCCGATGAAATGGCTATAGATTGATTGGTCGAACCTGTATTCCAGATGTAAGATGTAAATCCTCCTGTTGCAGTGAGTGTTAAATTATTTCCAACACAAAGTGTTGTGTCATTGCCAAGAGTTGTGACAGGAAGAGCAACTACGGCAACATTAATAGTATCTGAAGCAGAGCCACAAATATTATTTGAAGAAACCCAATACGTACCCGCTGAACTCACGACAATGCTGGTAGTGCTGGCGCCAGTGCTCCAGACAAAATTTGTAAACCCGGTTGCAGATGTTGTAATCGTTGTTGTATTTCCTGAACAAATAGTCATGTCAGGACCTAACGAAAGCGAGTTGGCAGGATAATAACTGATATTAATGCTGTCGTTAGCAGTGCCGCATTGATTGGTAACATTCACCCAGTAAGTTCCTGAAGTGCCTGCAATAATGGAAGAACCTGTTGCTCCGGTACTCCATTGATAAGAATATTGTCCGCTTCCGCCAGTGTTAAGAGTTACATTGTTTCCAATACATAAAATAGTATCGTTTCCAAGGCTAAATGCAGAAGGGGCATTTACAGCGGAAACAACAACTGTATCAGAAGCTGAACCGCAAACATTATTTGAAGAAACCCAATACGTTCCCTGCCCGACTACAATGCTTGATGTTGTTGCACCTGTGCTCCATACATAATTTGTAAATCCGGTTGCGGTTGCATTAAGTGTTATTGTGTTTCCGGAACATAATGTCTGGTTAGTACCTAAAGAAAGAGAGTTAACCGGGTAATACGAAATAGTAATTGTATCTCTATCCATGCCGCACATGTTTGTGCCTATTGCCCAATAAGTGCCGGAAGCAGAAACAGTAATTGTTGAAGTTGTTGCACCCGTGCTCCACTGATAGGAAGAAAATCCTGTGCCGGCATTAAGCGTTATATTATTTCCGGTGCATAACGTAGCATCATTGCCAAGGTTTACAACGGCTGAATTCAACCCGAGCACAACCACTGAAGAAGTATCGGTCATTATACACCCTGAAGAAGTATCAGTAACAATAACTGTATAGGTAGTGTTTGCAGTAGGAGAAGCAATGGGGTTTGCAACCGTATCGTAGTTCAAAGAAGAAGAAGGCGTCCATGCGTAATCAAACCCGGTTCCACCACTTGCACCGCAATGCTTGAAATAGGTATTAGGACGATTCGTGCCGGTTGTTCCGCTTGCATTGGCGCATACACTTGCTCCTGAAGAATAAATTGTTGCAGTAAACCCCGGGGCTGAATAATAGATAAAAGAATTCTGAGATGTAATAGAATTGCTGAAACAAATTTCTATAGCGAGATTGGAAACACCATCCCAGTCATATGTATTATCCAGAACAAAATAATTCATTCCGTTGAAGATAGCAGTGGGTTTCGGATTGTATACAGTAGGCAATGCGCTTATATAAGTTGTAGTCATCGTGTTGGTGGAAGTGCAGCCCATCTTGATAGTAAAGTTCTGGTAAGAGTTGCTCCCAACAATTGATTGAATGTTTAAACCGATTTGCGTGATGGTGGTCGCCTGGTTCATTCCCGCAGCAATTAATTCGGATGCGCGATACAAACATTGCATCTTTTCGCTGACAACAGAACCTGCAAAAGGAGTAATACCGGTTGCGTTTGAAAAAGTTACTGCCGTTCCCGCCTGCGATGCTGATACCGGCCCACCGCACACACTTCCATTAGCTCCGCATCCTTTCTGAATGATTGTGTTCAATTGAAGAGAAGAACCGGAACAAATTGTATCAATAAGCGGAATCACATTGAAGGAATACAGGCTGGGAATATTTACGTTAACAATTACCGTATCAGAAACCGAACAACCCAAGGCAGAGGTAACAACAACCGTATAGGTGGTAGTCACAGAAGGAGATGCTGTTGGATTGGATGTATTAGCATTAGAAAGGGAAGATGAAGGAGACCAGGAATAAGAATAAATTCCGGCAGGAGATGCGGACACATTTATCGGAACTCCGCTTGTTGTGCAATTAATAACACCGTTGCTCGAAGTGGTTGTGAAAATGGGAGAAGCCACAATGGATGAACTGTCTGAAAAAATACATCCTGTAACTGTGTCAACTGCCATGAGCGTATAGGTAGTGATGGAAGTTGGAGTTGCCAATGGATTTGAAATAGAATCATCCGAAAGCCCCGATGACGGAAGCCATGAATAAACCAGCGACCCAGGTCCCTGCCCGGCACAATACGTAAAATAACTGTTCGGCCGGGTTGTTACTGTAGTTCCTGTTGCGTTGCTCTGGGATCGTACATATAAAAATCACTTTGGGCTGATCCTGCCTGTCCCATACCGGCATATCCGTAGTTACAAACTGAAAATCCCGTTGCTCCAAACCTTCCAGTACTTGGAAAATTTGCTTTCTGTGTCCACACATCGGTAATTGCATCATATTCCCAAATATCGTTTGTAGAGTTTGGAAGCCCCATGCCCAGATATGCTTTATTGTTGATGACGAAGGGAAGGCGGTCAATATCATTGCGCCCACTCGGAGGAAAAAATGCCTTTGCTGTCCACGAGTTTGAAGAAGGATCATATTGCCATAAATCCTGCAGCGAAGTGCCATCATACCCTGTTGCTACATATCCTTTCCCATTAATTACGAATGCACCGGTAGTTGAACGGCTCGTGCCTGGCAAACTTGCTTTCTGAACCCACCCGTTTGTTACCGGATCATATTCCCAAAAATCATTTGTACCTGTATACCCAATTCCGGCATATCCTTTATTACCAATGGCGAAACCCATACCAAAATACATTGGACCACCCGCATAGTTTGCTTTTTGTGTCCATGCATTTGTAGCCGGGTCGTATTCCCAACAATCATCATACACTAAACTGCCGGTCCAGCCAGTGCCAACATATCCTTTATTGCCAATGGCAAATCCAAATGCCGAGAGACGCCCTGGTCCTGGAAAATTTGTTTTTTGCAACCATGTTCCTTGTGAGAAGATATGTTGAATTGATAAAAAACAAAACAAAACGACCCAATTTATCCGCAACCTTTTTGGAAAAAGAATTCTATTTATTAAACAGAGACTTATCATGCTTATGGGCAGAGAACAATTATTACTGAACAATTATTTTTGTATAAAAAATGTTTTCTCCAATCGTTATCTCAACAAAATAAATTCCTTTCCCGTTCATCTCGTGCAAAACAGTTGTTTCAGAATTGGGAGAAAGTTCAGCCGTGAACTCATCGGTTAGTTTTCCTACGTAATCAAAAATTCTGATGAAAGCGGAATTTTCTGATGGAGAACTGAAAACAAAATTAACAGGTCCATGCGATGGATTCGGGAACACAGCTATGTATTGATTGTTATCAAGTTGATTAATTCCAATAACCAGGGAAACATTTATCTGCAGCCAGGCAACATTATTGGTTTCAATATTTTCGGCAACTGCTGCTGCCGTATCAGAAACAAACAATAAATAATAAGAACCGGTTGGAGTGGAAAGAGGAATGGTAATGCCGGAGTTGATGACTGCCGAAGCAGCAGCAGCCAGTGTTGAAACATTATCGCTGTTCAGGTATGTGTCAGCAATATCCCAAATAGTATCTGCGGAAAGATAATAGCCAATCACGCTTGCTCCCGCAGAAGAATTCCCTGAGTTCAGCACCTGACAGGTTATGTTCGCTGAACTTGCCTGAGGAATGGTCATCGGGCTGCAAGTCGGATAGAGTGAAGATAAATCAGGCAGCGCTCCTGAAGACAAACAGGAAATGGATGCATCAAAGCCAGCCATCACCACTGAACCATCGCTGTAAAAATGAAGTGTGAGCGCTCCGCTGGCATTGGTTGCCGTAATAGTTCCGGGGTTGGATGTGAATGTTCCGATCAAAGGAGCTGATATATTTGTTCCGTCATAAATCTGAAGGTAATCACAACAGGTTTCAACCACAAAAGAATTAAACACAAGCTGCAGCATGTTTCCGGCAGCAGCAGGAAATAATGTTGTGGTGCTGTTTACAGAATTGCTGTAAGTAGAAGTGCCTCCGTCATCATAGATTGTTCCCGTGCAAAGAGAATACTGGTTGCTTCCGCTTTGAGGCATCACCACCACGAAAGCAAAAGGAGTAACGGTGATTGGAAGCGAAGCGTAATTATTTGTTTCCACATTTTCAGAAACAAGTGCAGAATAATCAGCAAAATAAATTATGTAATATGAACCTGTGGGAGTAGCTGCCGGAATGTTGAGCGATGCCGATTTGCTTGCAGAAGCAGAGGCGCTGAGAGATGCTCCGGTAGAATTGTTAAGATACGTGTCGGCAGCATCCCAAACAGCATCGGTAGAAAGATAATATCCCACATTAGAAGAAGACGATGGGGAATTACCCTGATTGTAAATATAACAGGATGCGGAAACATTTCCGCCTGCTGAAACGGTGCTTGGAGATGCGGCCGGGGTTTGTATGATGAGATCAATGTAGGCTGCGCCAACCGTTATGGCTACAGCAGAAACATTATTGGTCTCAACGCTTTCAGATTCAAGTGTTGAATAATCTGCATAATAAAGAATGTAATAATTGCCGGGAGCAGTTGCACCGGGTATGGTAAGCGAGGTGCTTTTATAGGAAGAAGAAGAAGCGGCAAGAGATGCGCCTGATGAATAAGTTATGTAAACATCACCAGCATCCCAGGCAGCATCCGCAGAAAGATAATATCCAACATTGGATGAAGACGAAGTGGAATTTCCCTGGTTATAAATGTAGCAGGTAGCCGAAACTGCATTTCCGGCAACCACATTCGTAGGAGTTGCCGTAGGGCTCTGAATGATTAAATCTATAGCAGCAGCGCTAACGGTAATCATCACAGCCACAACATTATTTGTTTCCACACTTTCTGACACGGCATTCGAGTAATCAGCATAATATAAAATGTAATACGTTCCAGCAGGAGTTGCGCCCGGAATGGTAACCGTTGTGCTGCGATACGAAGAAGTGGAAGCTGCAAGCGAACTGCCCGCAGAATAATTCAGATAGGTATCACCGGCATCCCATATTGCATTGGCAGATAAATAATATCCTACATTGGAGGAAGAAGACAAACTGTTGCCCTGATTATAGATGTAGCAGGAAACAGAAACAGAATTGCCTGCAATCACTGAAGTGGGCGAAGCAGTCTGGCTTTGAATTATCAAATCAATATTAGCCAGCGCAACTGTAATTACAACAGATACTACATTATTCGTTTCAACACTTTCTGACACGGCATTCGAGTAATCAGCATAATATAAAATGTAATACGTTCCCGGTGTCGTGGCGCCCGGAATGGTAACCGTTGTGCTGCGATACGAAGAAGTGGAGGCTGCAAGCGAACTGCCCGCAGAATAATTCAGATAGGTATCACCGGCATCCCATATTGCATCGGTAGATAAATAGTAGCCCACGTTGGAGGAAGAAGACAAACTGTTGCCCTGATTATAGATGTAGCAGGAAACAGAAACAGAATTGCCTGCAACCACTGAAGTAGGAGAAGCCGACTGACTTTGAATTATCAAATCAATATTAGCCAGCGCAACTGTAATGACTACAGATACTAC
This sequence comes from Bacteroidota bacterium, assembly GCA_016213405.1. Lineage (NCBI taxonomy): Bacteria > Pseudomonadati > Bacteroidota > Bacteroidota bacterium. Next base: position 14,204 of record JACRAM010000004.1, on the reverse strand, counting down.
ATTATTCGTTTCAACAACTTCTGAAACCGCATTGGAATAATCTGCATAGTATAATATATAATAGGTACCCGGTGTTGTTGCACCCGGTATGGTAACCGTTGCGCTTCGGTAAGAAGAAGTGGAAGGATTCAAAGAACCTCCTGTTGAATAATTCAGATAGGTGTCGCCCGCATCCCACGTTGCATCGGTTGAAAGATAGTATCCGACATTAGAAGAGGAAGAAAGTGTGTTGCCCTGATTATAGATGTAGCAGGAAACGGAAACAGAATTGCCTGCAATGACAGAAGTAGGTGATGCCGACTGGCTTTGTATTATTAAATCAACATTGGGCAAAGAAACTGTGATTAATACCGATGACACATTATTTGTTTCCACGCTTTCCGACACAGCATTTGAATAATCCGCATAGTATAAAATGTAATAAGTGCCGGCAGGGGTTACGCCTGGTATGGTAACCGTTGCGCTTCGGTAAGAAGAGGAAGTAGCCGCAAGAGTTCCTCCTGTTGAATAATTCAAATAGGTATCGCCCGCATCCCACGTTACATCCGTAGATAAATAATATCCCACATTGGAAGAAGATGCCGAAGAATTTCCCTGGTTATAAATATAGCAGGTTGCCGAAACCGAATTGCCGGCAATCACAGCGGTGGGAGAAGCGCTCTGGCTTTGAATGATTAAATCAACAGTTGCTAATACAACTGTGATGGGAACAAAAACAACATTATTGGTTTCCACATTTTCTGTAACCGCATTTGCGTAATCAGCAAAATAAAGAATGTAATAAGAGCCTGGTGTGGTGGCTAAAGGAATCGTAAGCGTGGCGCTGCGTAAAGAAGATGTTGCCGCAGCCAATGCCCCACCGGAAGAATAATTTAAATAAGTATCGCCTGCATCCCAGATGGCATCGGCAGAAAGATAGTATCCGACAGTAGAAGAAGAAGCGCTCGTATTTCCCTGATTATATATGTAGCACGATGCCGCGGTGGTTGCCCCTGCTGCAATGGTAAGCGGGTTAGCCGTCTGGCTCTGAACGATCAAATCAGTCACAGGAGATGCTACCGTAATGGCTACATAGTTAACATTATTGGTTTCCACATCTTCAACTACTGCATTGGTATAATCAGCAAAGTAGAGAAGGTAATACGAGCCGGGGGAGGTACCTCCGGGAATGGTCAGTGTGGCGCTTCGATACGATGAAGTAGCAGGATTGAGGGAACTTCCTGATGAATAATTCAGATACGTATCGCCTGCATCCCAATTGGCATCCGTAGAAAGATAATACCCCACGCTGGAAGATGACACCACCACATTGCCCTGATTATATACGTAGCAAGAAGCCGCAACGGTGCTTCCGGCTGCCACATTAACAGGAGTGGCTGTTTGGCTCTGAATGACTAAATCCGTAATGGGCGTAACCACATTAATGGCTGCCGCAACCACATTATTGCTCTCCACATTTTCAACTATCACATTAGAATAATCTGCATAATATAAAATGTAATACGCCCCTGGTGTGGTGGCGCCCGGAATGGTAAGCGTGGCGCTCCGGTAAGAAGAGGAGTTGGCGCCAAGAGCGGCACCTGCTGAATAATTCAGGTACGTATCGCCTGCATCCCAGATAGCATCCACTGAAAGATAATATCCCACATTGGAAGAAGAAGCGGTTGTGTTTCCCTGATTATAAATATAACATGAAGCTGCAAGCGTATTGCCAGAAGCCACCGTGGTGGGCGAAGCAGATTGAGTTTGAATGATAAGGTCAATGACCGGAGTGAGAACATTGATGGCTACAGTGGCTACATTGTTTGTTTCAATGCTTTCAGATACCGCATTGGAATAATCAGCGTAATAAAGAATATAATAAGAACCCGGAGTGGTGGCGCCCGGTATGGTAAGCGTAGCGCTTTTGTAGGCAGAAGCAGAGGCACCTAAAGAAGTTCCCGATGAATAATTTAAATACGTATCACCGGCATCCCATACGGCATCAGCAGAAAGATAATATCCCACGTTGGAAGAAGAAGCGATTGAAGTGCCCTGATTGTAAATGTAGCATGAAGCCGTGAGCGAACTCCCGGCTGTAAGCGAAGTGGGCGAAGCGCTCTGGCTTTGAATAACCAGATCAACCGTTGAAGCAAGAACGGTAATGGCAACAGAAGATACATTATTGGTTTCCACATTTTCTGCCACTGCGTTTGAGTAATCGGCATAATAAAGAATGTAATACGAACCCGGAGTGGTGGCGCCCGGAATGGTAACCGTTGTGCTTCGGTACGAAGAAGAAGAAGAAGGCAAAGAACTTCCTGAAGAATAATTCAGATAGGTATCGCCCGCATCCCATGCCGCATCCGTTGAAAGATAATACCCGACATTGGAAGAAGAAGCGCTGGTTGTTCCCTGATTGTAGATATAGCATGAAACGGAAACGGAATTGCCGGCACCCACCGAAGTGGGAGAAGCCGTTTGAGAATTAATAACAAGGTCAGCGCCCGGAGGAGGCAGTGTTGTCAGGCATGAAAGAGTGGCGTCAAATCCATTATACGTAACGCTGCCGTCAGAATAAAAATAAAGCGTTAAAGCGCCCGAAGCATTGGTGGCATACACTGTGCCGGGCGAAGTGGTGTACTGCCCTATCAAAGGAGCCGCTGTGGAAGTGCCATCGTAAATATACAATCCATCGCAGCAGGTTTCTACAGCAAATGAATTAAATACAAGCTGAATGTAATTGCCCGGAACAGAAGGATAGAAGGTAGTTGTTCCTGAACATCCGTTTGCATAAGAACCTGCTCCTCCCGGATCATATACCGTTCCCGCGCAAGTGGTGTACGTGCTCGTGCCTGTGGTGGGCATCGTGTAGGTCTGGCTGAAGGAAGTTGCCATGCAGCAAAATAAAACAGCCAGCGCAACTAAACTTTTTTTGAAGAACATGGTAGAGAGATTTAATGGTACAAAAGTAAAAGAATATTCCTGAAAAGGAAATAATTGAAGGAGTTTTTTATCTCTCTAAATTGTTGAATGGTGGGTCAGCCGGATTGTTACTGCACTATCACCTTTTTCATTCCGGTTGCGGAACCTTCAGAAGCGGAAACCTCTACCAAAAACAATCCCTTACCAAAACCCGAAACATCCACTTCAATTCTTTTCTGAAACTTTTTCTCTGCAACTTTTTGTCCGAGTGGGTTAGTGATGCGCACAATAAAGCTTTTGTTTTCTAATGTTTCAATAGTGAATTTTCCGTTTGATGGATTAGGATAAACAGAAACCGAGATTTTGTTTTCGAGTTCGGTTACTCCGTTTGCGCTTGGATCGAAACTCCAGAAATCTTTTCTTGGAATTTGCAAGTTATCCGCTCCAGTGCCAACATATCCTATGTTCCCTATTGAAAATCCTACTCCGAAATATCTTTCTCCTCCTCCATAGTTTGGTTTTTGCGTCCAAGCATCAAGTGTCGGTTCGTATTCCAAAAAATCCTGATAATATGTACCACCCGTTCCAATATATCCTTTTAGTCCAATTGAAAAACCAACTGCCCATATTCTTGGAACACCTCCAAAATTTGCTTTTTGTGTCCATACATTTGTTGATTGATTCCATTCCCAAAAATCGTTTGCAGCACAGACACTACAAGTAGCCAGCGCCATAACAAAAATCCTTATTCGGTAAACCGGGCGGGGATTTTTGTTATGTTATTTTTCCGAATAAATTTTTTCTGCAAGGTTTTTATTCGCTTCAAGAATCACCTTTCGCTTCAACGAAAGTTTCGGAGTCATTTCTCCGCCATCCACTGTCCAGTCTTTGGGAAGAAGTTCAAACTTTTTTATGGATTCGTACTGCGCGAGGGTGTGATTCATTTTTTCTATGTGCAAATGAATTGTGTTCCTCACTTCCTGATTTTTTATCGCTTCTTCATTGCCGGGATACGGTTTGCCTTCTTTCTCATATTTCGCTTTCAGTTTAATGAACGAAGGAACGATAAGCGCGGAAGCAAACTTCTGATTCTCGCCAATTACCATCACCTGCTCTACCAGTGAACATTCCTTGATTTTGTTTTCAATCATCTGTGGAGCGATGTATTTCCCTCCCGATGTTTTGAAGATTTCTTTTTTGCGGTCGGTTATCTTCAGATATTTTCCTTCTTCAATGATTCCGATGTCGCCTGTATGAAACCATCCGTCTTTGTCCATCACTTCATCGGTCGCATCTTTCCTTTTATAATAGCCGAGCATAATGTTCGGACCTTTGCAGAGGATTTCTCCGTCCTCGGCAATCTTCACGGTTACTTTTTCAATCACTTCGCCCACCGTTCCGAATTTCATTCCGCCCGGTTCAAGTGTATTCACCGCAATAACGGGAGAAGTTTCTGTCAATCCGTATCCTTCCAGAATCGGAATCTGCGCGCTCCAGAAAATCCGTGCCAGGCGGGGATTGAGTGCCGCACCGCCCGAAACAGCCGCGCGCACATTTCCTCCAAGGGCTTCTCTCCATTTGGAGAAAATTAATTTGTTAGCGATTCCCAACTGAAAATTATACCACCAACCTCCTTTGCCGACTCCGTCAAATCTTTCTCCGAGCGCCAGAGCCCAGAAAAATAATTTTCGTTTTATGCCGGTGAGTTCATTCCCTTTTGAAACAATCCGGTCATACACTTTCTCCAGCAAACGCGGAACGCAGGAAAACACCTGCGGTTTTATCTCGCGGAGATTGTCTCCTATGGTTTCCAGGCTTTCCGCATAATAAACCGAAACACCGAGATATAAATACAAGCCGTTCAGCATGCGCTCGTAAATGTGATTGAGCGGAAGAAAGCTCAGCCCTTTGCAGGTGTGGTCAACCGGAGGAAGGTTGCGCACGGCATACACATTGGAAAAAATATTGTTGTGAGAGAGCATCACTCCCTTCGGAATTCCTGTGGTGCCGGATGTATAAAGAATCGTAGCCAGATCATTTTCATGGATGGAATCTTTAATGGATTTCAGTTTCGCTTCGTCTTTATTTTTTTTTCCAAGTTCAACCAGATCGGTAAAATGTTTTGCGCCCTTCACATCGTTGAATGTGTAAATATCTTTCACGCTCGGAACATTCGCTGAAATTGTTTTCACTTTATTATATACATCCACAGCCGAAACAAAAACATATTTCACCTGCGCATCGTTCAGGATGAACTCTAAATCTTTTTCGCTCACGGTCGGATAAACCGGAATCAGAATACAGCCGCTCATCTGCACCGCCATATCTGTGAAATTCCATTCAGGACGGTTGTTGGCAAGGATGGCAATCTTGTCTTCGCGCTGAACTCCGAGCGCCAGCAATCCGTAAGCAAGATTTTCAGAATAGTCAATGAACTCCTGCGTGGAATACGGAATCCATTTCCCGTTTTCCTTTTTCACCAGGCAGTCGGGCTTGGGATATTTTGAATGAAACTGGTAGAGCAGGTCAAATAATCTCATAGGGACAAAATTAGAATAAAAATACTTGCCTCACCCCTTAATCACCTCTCCTTTAAAGCGCTATAAATATTTCACTCCTACGGAGTTCCGATTCTGTACTCATTTATACTTTCTATAAACATTACACTCCTTCGGAGTTAACCCCGAAGGGGTGATCTAATTATAGAATAAATGTTTCCAACATCATTTCAAACTCCGTAGGAGTGATATGTGGTTTTTGCGTTAGGGATTGAGCCATTTGTTTGAACTCTTTTTTGCGCTTCGCAAAAAAAGTGAGTGGCGAAAGCCCGACCGCGTTTCGCGGGAACGCCCAACATCCCCCGCCACTGCGTGTGCACCCCCTTCGAAGGGGGACTAAAATAATTCTTACTTTAGTTCCAACAAAACTCACCACATGTTTTTCGGAGGAGACAAAAAGAAAGACGAGCCAAAAAGCCAGCAGATGGCGGTCAAATACAAGTTCAGGGATTTGAAAGTGCATTCTTCGGACGAATGGATGGCGGACGGCACAAAAAAATACCGCAAGGTGTTTGACCGCTATGAAACCACCTACATGCGCGCAGAACTTTCGTTCTTCAACAAACTTTTTGACGAAGAAGATTGGGAAGCAACGTTCCGCACGAAATGTTTTTTTGTGAACGGAAGTCAGAAGAACGAACTCTGCAATCTGGAGCAGAAACGGAAAATTCTGAAAGATGAAAACGTAGTTTACATACGCGAAGCATGGGGCAATGCCACGCTGGGCGCGTACTGGCTCCGCGGAGATTATGTGTGGGAAGCGTATATTGACGATGTGAAAATTGGCGAAGGAAAATTTTATGTGGAGGATGTGGGCGCGGTGAAACTTGGCGCGAATCCTTACTTTGATATTGAATCCATAAAACTTTTTGAAGGTGACGGAAAAGCATCATCCCTTCCGCAGAAAAAATATTTAAACAAGTTCAGCCAGAACGAAACCCGTTTTGTATGGGGGGAAGTCAACTTCAAAAATAAAACCCCTAAAGATTATTACGCTGAAATCATTTTCAATTTTTATGATAATGCCGGTCAGCCGAAAGGTAGAAATTCAGTTTTGAAATACGTGACAGCAAAAACGGAAGGGCAGATTTATTCGGTATATCCCGGCTGGGGAAGCGATGCGCCCGGCACCTGGAAGAACGACAAATACACGATGGAAGCGGTGTTCATGGACACGCTCATCGCCACCGTTCCGTTTGAAGTGGGAACAAAATTTGAAGAAGGCGGAGTGGCGATACTGACTGACGCGGAGCAAATGCTCAAGCCCGCCACCAAGTCGGCTTCTTCCGATGCAAATAAAAACCTGGAAGACATTCTGAACGAAAGCATGGCGGAACTGAATTCACTCACCGGAATGTACAGCATAAAAAATGATGTGAACGAACTGGTGAAACTCGTGCGCTTCTACCAGGAAACGGGAAAAGATATTCTTAATAAATTTTCTTTACACTCTGTTTTCACAGGCAATCCCGGCACGGGAAAAACAACCGTGGCAAGAATTCTCGCGAAGATATATAAAGGACTCGGCATTCTGGAAAAAGGACATCTCATTGAAGTTGACCGAGAAGGTTTGGTGGCAGGATATGTGGGACAAACTGCCATCAAAACCGGAGACAAGATCAATGAAGCGATGGGCGGAATTCTTTTTATTGACGAAGCGTATTCGCTCGCGCAGGGAAAAGGTTCGCAGTATGATTTTGGGGGAGAATCCATTCAGGTGATTCTGAAACGCATGGAAGATTTTCGCGGAAAGTTCGGAGTGATTGTGGCGGGCTACACGGACAACATGCATGAGTTCATCACATCCAATCCGGGATTAAAATCCCGCTTCGACAGAAACTTTATATTTGAAGATTATTCTGCAGAAGACATGTTTGTCATAGCGAATTCACTGTTTAAAAAGGAAGATGTCAAACCCGATGAAGCATCAGCAGAACACCTTAAAAAATATTTTGCGTATCTTCACGAAGGCAGAGACAAGAATTTCGGCAATGCAAGGACAGTTCGGCAAGTAGTTGGCGAATCGGTGAAGAACCAAAACCTCCGTCTTGCCTCTATGAAAAAAGAAGAGCGCACAAAAGAAATGCTGGAAACAATTATTCTTGATGACGTAAAAGAATTTGAAATAAAAGAAACAAATTCAGGAAGGCAAAAACTCGGATTCAAGTTCGGAGAAAGAAACTAAACATAAATCCCATAAAACAAACACACCATGATTATTCAACACATTAACTGGCTCGCAGTTGCTGTATCGGCAATCGCCTACTTCGCGCTGGGCGCCATCTGGTTCAATCCGAAAGTTTTCGGAACCATCTGGATGAAAGGGCACGGCATTACAGCACCAACCGAAGAAGACAAAAAAAGAATGCCGATGATGATGGCAACCACGTTGGTTTTATGTTTCATCGGAGTAATTGCAATGGCATATTTTGTTCATGTTTTTAGTTTCTATCAGGTGAACTGGCGCTGGTATAGCGGAGCAAAGGTCGGATTGGTGGCAGGAATCGGATTCACAGGAGTTGGCATAGCGATGAATTATATGTACACAAAAAAATCCCTGACACTTATCATTATCGATTCGGCTTACCACTTAATTGGAATGGTTGGCGCAGGAATCATTATGTCTGTATGGAGGTAAATGTGATTTCGTAAGTATTAAATGTTTCAGTACCTTTGGCGCACCTATTATAAGCAACACAAATGAAATCAATTTTATCTCTTTCACTTAAAACTTTTCTTGCAGCAGCATTGTTGGGTTTTTATTCCTGCGGATCTGAAAACACAGAGGACAACGCATTGGGGCAGGACACAACAGCAACTGTATCAAAAGACACCGGAAGTCCCGCGGAAGATTTTTTCTACTCCCTCCCCTCCCCGCTTGTGATGGTGAAAGTTTTCAAGAAGACAGGATTAAAATTTGTAGATGGAGTGGCGAACTCTCCTGATAATATTTCAAGATATTCTTCCACTGAAAGCAAAACACTGAACCTTGGCGTTTACAGTTCTGACCTTGCCTATTGCGTTTTGAATAAACAATCGCAGCAGGCAAGCAAATACATGGAATCCGTAAAACGCCTGTCAGATGATTTAGGAATGTCCGCTCTTTTTGATTCGGATGATTACCTGAAGCGATTCAAAAATAATCTGAACAATGAAGACTCTCTGATCAATGTGGTGTGCCAGCTAAAAAGCGAAATGGACATATACATGAAGGATAATGAAAAAGAAAAACAAACGCTCATGATTTTCATTGGCGCATGGATTGAAAACATGTATATCGCCACACAACTGACCAAAGATGCCAACAAAGAAAAAATTGCCATGCGCGTTGCCGAACAGAAATATATTCTGAACAGCCTGATGAACATCGTCACCAACTATCAGAATGATGCAGCGTTCAAAAATTTATTTTTAAAACTCAGCGACCTCAAAAAACTTTTTGACAACCTCACCGTACAGGGAGATGATGAGAATCTTGTAATGGATGAACTTCAACTGAAAGCCATCACTGAAAAAACACAGGCTCTCAGAAAAGAAATTGTAGGATAATAAAAATTAAACAGAATGATAAAACATATCATCTTAACAGTTTTAGCGGGCGCAACATTCATCTTTAACTCTGACCTTTCTGCACAGTGCAAAGTGAAGCCGATTGTCAAAATGTGCATGCCGCAAATGGCTCCCTTCCAGTATGACAGTTATGTGGTGAAAGAAATTACCTACGGACCGAAAACAAAAAAAGAAACACTCGACTTTCAGGTTTTCTCTGACGAAGAATACAAATTGGTTTTCGGGCAGACCGTTCTTCCACAGGAAGTAGGAATCACGATTTATGGAATGGAGAAAGGCAAAAAAAAGATATTGTATTTTGACGAGAGCGGAAAAAAATCTTCGCAGATGTTTAATTTCGGTCCTACCAAAAGCGGCACGTACTATATAGAGTATGAAATCCCCCCTTCTACTGCCGCCAACCAGAAGGGATGTTTTGTGGTGTTGATTGGAATCAAAGAGTAATTACATTCTTTCAGGAACCTCTATCCCCAAAAGCTTCAGAGAAGTTTTTATTACTTCTGAAGTTTTTACTGAAAGCAGCAATCTGAAATTCTTCTCCTCTTCTTTCTCCGCTTTCAGAATCGGACATTCGTGATAGAACTGGTTGTACTCCTTCGCAAGTTCATAAACATAATTCGCAATATGACCGGGATTGTATGTTTCAGCTGATTCGGAAATCACTTTCGGAAAATCATGAATGAGCTTAATCACGCCCTTTTCTTTGGGCTCTAAACCTGCAACCTGTAACTTGTAACCTGAAACCACTTCGGCTTTGCGAAGGACAGATTTTATTCGCGCATACGTGTATTGTATGAACGGTCCCGTGTTTCCGTTGAAGTCAATGGATTCTTCAGGATTAAAGAGCATTCTTTTTTTAGGATCAACTTTCAGGATGAAATATTTCAATGCTGAAAGCCCAATCATCTTGTAAAGTTTCTCTGCTTCTTCTGAAGAAAGCTCTGATGCCTTGCCTAACTCCAATGTTTTTTGTTTTGCTGTCGCTATCATTTCATCCATCAGTTCATCCGCATCCACCACAGTCCCTTCGCGGGATTTCATTTTACCGGATGGCAGATCAACCATGCCGTAAGAAAGGTGAAAAAAAGAAGAAGCCCATCCTAAATCCTTCCCAAAGGGAAGGACTTTTTGTTTTTGCAATTTATCTAAAATCAGAAATAAAACTTTGAAATGATAATCCTGCTCATTGCCAACCACATAAATCATTTTACCAACTTGGAATTCTTTTAATCGTTCAACTGCAGTTCCCAAATCCTGCGTTATGTAAACGGATGTCCCGTCAGAGCGCAACAGAAGTTTTTCATCCAAGCCATCCGCAGTTAAGTCAACCCACACCGAACCGTCCTCTTTCTTTTTGAAAATTCCTTTTGCCAATCCATCTTCTACAATTTTTTTTCCGAGCAGATAAGTTTCGGATTCGTAATATGTTTTTTCAAATTCAACTCCAAGTTCTTTGTATGTTTTTGCAAAACCATCATATACCCAGCCGTTCATTTTTTTCCAGAGTGCAATTGTTTCTTTATCGCCTGCTTCCCATTTGCGGAGCATTTCCTGCACAGCCCCCTCTAACTCCCCCGAAGGGGTAGAACTTAATCCTGCAACTCCCTCCCTTCGGGAGGGCTGGGGTGGGCTTTTTTCTTTTTGTTTTTTTAGTTCTTCATCATATCTTACATAATATTTCCCCACCAAATGGTCTCCTTTCATTCCGCTTGATTCAGGAGTTTCCCCGTTGCCCCATTTCTTCCAGGCAAGCATTGATTTGCAAATATGAATTCCCCTATCGTTGATTAGATTTACTCGAATAACTTTTTTTCCTGCCGCTTTTAATATTTCGGAAACCGAATGACCGAGCAAAATATTCCGCATGTGACCGAGGTGAAGCGGTTTGTTTGTGTTGGGAGAGGAGAATTCAACCATGACGGTTTCTTGAATGGACGAGGTACGAGATACGAGGTGCGAAGAATCAACAGTCAAATACTTAATCCAATAATCATCTCCAATCACCAGATTCAGAAATCCTTTTACAACGTTGAATGATTTTACTTCTGAAACTTTTTCTTTCAGGTAACCGCCAATTGCGTTCGCTGTTTCTTCAGGAGGTTTTTTAGAGACTTTCGTAAGCGGAAACACTAAAAGAGTACTATCGCCTTCAAACTCTTTTTTGGTTTGCTGAAATGTGATTTGATTGGGAGAAACAGATTGGTCGTAAAGTGTTTTTATCGCTTCAATGGTTTTACCAGTAAGAATATTTTCAATCACTGCTCCACTCATAGTCTAATGTGTCTTTGTATTTCTTTTGATGGTTCGACTTCGCTCACCACATGCTTTTGCTTTTGACTTCTCTTTAAATCCAACTTACTTACATTGGCAAAAATAATCGTATGTAAGTAACTTACTTTGACAAATTATTCTCAACTTCGCGCACTCTAAAAATGATTACACCGATACATAAACCGATTGCACCGATTTTCCGTGCCGAAAAACAAATCGGTGTAATCAAAATTAATCTGTGTAATCCCAATAAATGAAGAACAGATACCGCGACCTCATCCAGCAAACATTTCATTTTCCGCAGGAAGGATTCAACGTCATTGACGGAGACCTTCACTTTTGCGATGTTCCGCTGATGGATATTATCAAGCAATACGGAACTCCGCTCAAAATCACCTACCTTCCAAGGATCGGACAGCAGATTCAGAAAGCCAAAAAACTTTTTAATGTTGCTATGGCAAAAGCCGATTACAAAGGTAGTTATACTTACTGTTACTGCACCAAGTCGTCACATTTTTCTTTCGTGATGGACGAAACAATTAAAAATGGCGCGCACCTTGAAACTTCTTCTGCGTATGATATTCCCATCATTAAAGAATTATACCGCACAGGAAAAATTGACAAGAACACCTGGGTGGTGTGCAATGGCTACAAACGCAAACCGTATCCGCAATTTATTGTTGACCTCATCAACAGCGGATATAAAAATGTGATTCCTGTTTTGGATAACAAAAGCGAACTGGAATATTACAAGCGCTACGTAAAAGGAACCTGCAACCTGGGAATCCGGATTGCTTCGGAAGAAGAACCGACTTATGATTATTACACTTCGCGTTTGGGAATTCGCTACAAAGAAATTGTTCCTTTTTATAAGGAACGAATCAAGGGAAACAAAAAGCTGAAACTAAAAATGCTTCACTTCTTTGTGAGCGCGGGAATCAAGGACACGATTTATTACTGGACAGAACTCGCCAAATGTTTGAACGTGTATGCCGAACTGAAACGGATTTGCCCTGAACTTGATTCGCTGAATGTGGGCGGAGGATTACCCATCCGCACATCGCTTGGATTTGAATTTGATTATGAATACATCATTGAAGAAATTGTTTCGCAGATAAAAACTTTCTGCAAGCAGAATAAAATTAAAGAACCAAACATCTTCACTGAATTTGGCTCGTTCACTGTTGCAGAAAGCGGTGCCGCGCTTTATTCTGTTTGCGACCAGAAGCAACAGAACGACCGAGAACTTTGGTATATGATTGACTCATCCTTCATCACCACCTTGCCGGATACCTGGGCAATCGGGCAAAAATTTATTTTGCTGGCTGTGAATCACTGGGAAAAAGAAAGTCAGCGGGTGAACCTTGGCGGAATGACTTGCGATGGTTTGGATTATTACAATACGGAAGCGCACTCGGAGCAATTGATTCTTCCAAAAATCGGTCATGGCTCGGATGGTCCTTTATATATAGGATTCTTTCACACAGGAGCATACCAGGAATCCATCGCAGGATACGGAGGAATTCAGCATTGCCTTATTCCCGCACCCAAGCACGTGTTGATTGACCGTGATGAGAACGGAGAAATTACCACAAAACTTTTTGCGAAGGAGCAGACGTTTAAATCTATGCTGAAGACGCTGGGGTATTAAAAAAAAATTGGGCGTGCCCTCCGCTTCGCTTCGGTCGGGCTTTCCGCTCCAAGTCCTCGTCCCGCGGGACTGTGGGCTTTCCGCTGCAATCCCTCACGCAAATACAAATTTTCAAACTTAAACAGCTTGTCCCGAACTTGCTTCGGGATCAGCCCGCATAGCGCACTGCCAACGTTCCGCAAGTTGGCGATGTTGCCGATTTACGGAGCGAAAAATTGTCTGCCGAAACCGAAACAAAGATATGAAAAACCAGACACAATATAATCAGGAAAACGGCAATAGCGCCAACTTGCTGTTAGCGGCTGCCCTTCTTTTTTTCTATTGTCGTGTCGTTAAAAATAGTCGCGAAAACTTTATCAAGGTCTTTGTCCAGATTTCCGTTGTAGTCCGTGTGCGGAATTTTCAATTTCTCCAATGCTTTCTTAAATCGTTTGTAGCCGTTAGTTGTCCGTAGTTCAACCCATTCAATTTTTCTATGGTCAAGTTGATTTTTATTTTGGTCTGATAATTTGTCTGCTACGAAAACATTTGTCGCGCGTGCAATTACTGCGTCTGCACTTTCAGGATTTCCTCTGCCCATCAGTTTTACTTCGCATAAAAATTCTTTTCCATCTTTGAGCAAATAAAAATCTATTTCTCTGTCAAAACCTTTGCTGTTGTCTTTTTTAAATTTCGCTCTGTAATTTTCTTCTTTCACCGAATAGAGTTTGCAAAGTGTCTGCATTAATGGACTTTCAACTCTTTTTCCCGCTGTGCTCCAAAGTCCACCACGAAGTTCCGCTCGTTTCACCGCAAGCGTATTTATTACGATTAAACTTTCACTCACATTCAAATCAACTGAAACTCCCTTGAGTTTTATTGTTAAAGTCAATTCTAATTCGTGTTCTGTTTTAACAAGTTCTTGTATGCTCTTATAAAGAACATCATAATGTTCGTTTGATGCGTCAATTATTATTTCTTTCGTTGACGAGTTGTACATATTGTGAATTGTCTTTTTGTTCAAACCCGAATTGATTGCGATTTCACTTGATGATAAATTAGGATTTAGAAATGCGTCTTTATACCAATCAGCAGTAATACTTTTACTCTGCAATTTTGCGTCAACAATTTTTGTAAAGAACCCTGCGCCAAGAGCGCAGGGCGTTATTATTTTATTTTTCACAATTCAAAAAGTTTCAACTGCTTGACATCATTATGACGACCTTGATTACGAATATAATTCTCAATCGTCTTTTTACTTCCTCGACCGC
>JACRAM010000003.1 GCA_016213405.1 Bacteroidota bacterium | reverse complement strand
TTCTTTTAGTTGCACTAGTTTATTTAATTTCGCAAACATACGAGATTACACAGAGAGTTCTGCTCTGTGAAACTCATTAAACTCTGTGAACTCTGTGTTGAAAATCGTGGATATAACATCTTAATCTGAATAATGTCTAATAGACAATTTTGGTTGTTGTTTGTTTACTGTCTATTGTCTATTGTTTACTGCTCCGCTCAACAAAATAAAATTGACTCCCTCCTCTCCCTCCTCAAAAAAGACAAAGAGGATACTAATAAAGTCAATCACTTAAATAAACTATCTTCCGCGCTTTACTCCGCCAACCCTGACCCCACTATTTTGCTTGCGCAACAGGCAGCCGCACTCTCTCAAAAAATCAACTTCTCAAAAGGAGAAGCAAACGCTTATGGTATTGCGGGTGTCGGGTATTGGGCGAAAGGAGATTATCCAAATGCCTTGGAAAATTATTTCAAGGCGTTGAAGATAGATGAAGCATTAAAGAATAATAGTGGAATGGCAAAACGGCTCGGCAATATTGGACTTGTTTATGATGAGCAAAAGGATTATTCAAAAGCATTGGATTATTTATTAAAGGCATTGAATATGTATGAAAAACTCGAAAATAAAAAAGGAATTGCAATTCAACTTGGCAACATCGGAATTATTTATTATGAACAAAAGAATTATCTCATGGCACTAGATAATTATTTCAAAACATTGAAAATAAGAGACGAACTTGGAGATAAAAATTTAATTGCATCAACTCTCGGCAACATCGGAATTATCTATCAGGAACAAGCAATAAGCAGCAATTCGCAAGTCGCAGCAGATTCTTTACATAGCAAAGCATTGGACTATTTTTTCAAGGCGTTAAAACTTGATGAAAAATTAGGAAATAGAAATAATACCGCTGCTTGGCTTGGCAACATCGGCACATTATATATTACACAAAAAAAATATACAGAGGCAGAGAAATATCTGCTGCACGCATTGGCAATTGACACAACCATAGGTTTTCTTCATCATACAGAAAATACTGAAGAACAACTAAGCAACCTTTACGAGAAGATTGGCAAACCCGCAAAAGCATTAGAGCATTACAAAAAAGCAATGGTGCTGAAAGATACTTTGTTCAGTGAAGAAAAAAACAAAGAACTCACCCGCAAGGAAATGAACTACGAGTTTGAAAAGAAAGAAGCCGCGGCAAAAACAGAAGCAGATAAGCAACAGGCAGTGGCAGAAGCAGAAAGCAAAAAGCAAAAGATTGTTATATGGTCGGTGATTGCTGTATTGTTATTAGTTGTTGTGTTTGCTGGATTTATCTTTCGTGCGCTTCGCATTACGCAAAAGCAAAAGCACATCATTGAACTTCAAAAGAAAGTGGTGGAAGAAAAGCAAAATGAAATCCTCGCCAGCATCCGCTACGCAAAACGCATTCAAGATGCCATTCTGCCTACGGAGAAGTATATTGAGAAAAGTTTGAATCGCCTCAAAGCAAAGATGTCGAAGTGAAGAAAGGTGAATAGGTGATTAAGTAAATAAGAAAATGAAAACAAAAAGTAATCTATCAGTAAGCAGTCATCGGCTCATGATTTGCATGTTCTTATTTACTTATTCACTTACTCACTCCTTTGCGCAAAGCAAAGTGGACTCCCTCCTCACTCTCCTCAAAAAAGATAAAGAG
This sequence comes from Bacteroidota bacterium, assembly GCA_016213405.1. NCBI lineage: Bacteria > Pseudomonadati > Bacteroidota > Bacteroidota bacterium. The sequence goes on along the minus strand of JACRAM010000003.1, from coordinate 27,135 downwards.
GATACAAATAAAGTAAATCACCTCAATCTCCTCTCTCGCGAATATCTTGACATTGGCTCTTCCGATTCTTCCATTGCTCATTCCAACAGTGCTATCAAACTTTCGCTGCAACTAATCCCCTCTTTCACGAAAGGAATTTCCACTGCTTACAACAATATCGGATTTGTTTACTGGAATGAAGCGTGTTATCCGCAAGCGCTGGACTTTTATCTTAAAGCATTAAAGATTAATGAAGGCATTGGCAATAAAAAAGGAATTGCAAAAGATTTCTATGGCATTGGTTCAATCTACTATTCACAGGCTGATTACTCTAAAGCAATTGACTATGAATTAAAAGCATTGAAAATATATGAAGAACTAGGTGATAAATTATCGGTTACAATTGTTACGGGAGAAATTGGGTTTTATTATACTTTTTTATCTAACTTTCAAAAAGCTATAGAATATACCATTAAGGCATTAACAATAGCAACAGAGTTGGGTGATAAGAAACAAATTTCCTATAACCTCTCCCGCCTTGGAAAAATCTACTCAGACAAAGGCGAATACCTGAAAGCAATTGACTATTACAATGCTGGTTTGAAAATGGGGGAGGAGAATCACGATGAATATTTAATTTCGGGCACTCAATGGGGTATCGGGTCGCTTTATATAAAAATTGGAAAGTTTAAAGAAGCGGAAGCGTATTTGAAAAAATCACTTTTTCTGGCTGAAAGTATCCATTCAACAGATTGGATTGTGAATGCTAATGAATCTCTAAGCCTGCTATATGATACAACAGGCAGACCCGGTCTTGCATTGCTTCACTATAAAAAATTAGTAACAATGCGTAATCGCATTAATAAAGATGAACTTCAAAAAAAATTAGCTCAATCTGAAATGAACTTCGAGTTTGAGAAAAAAGAAGCCGTATCAAACGCAGAACATAAAAAAGAATTAGAAAAACAGAATGCTGTTGCAGAAGAAAAAGAAAAAAAGAAAAATCTAATTATTTGGTCGGTAATAAGTGGGTTGCTTATTGTTTTGGTGTTTGCTGTTTTCATCTTCCGCGCCTTGCGCATCACACAAAAACAAAAACAACTAATCGAACAGCAAAAGAAAATAGTAGAAGAAAAGCAAAATGAAATACTCGCCAGCATCCGCTACGCGAAACGCATTCAGGATGCCATTCTGCCAAAGGAAAAGTATATTGAAAAAACATTGAACCGGCTAAATCCGCAATAAAAAAGTTTGTGAAAATGTGATTGTATTTTGGCTGTTGATTGCCTACTGCCTACTTCTTCCCTGCCTGCATCTTACTCAACTCATTCAGCACCTTCTCATAAACTTCATTCAGCAGTTCAGGATGGCCAATGTAAAAAGAGATACTCGTATCATACTGGGCTTTGGTAATTTTATTCTCCTCAAAAACTTTCTGAAAGCTTAATTTTTCTGTCGAGGCGGAGTCGGGGAGAGGACGAAAGTTTGTTTCCGCTTCAGCCAGATGAATGTCAGTAATCACTTCAGCCATTTTTTCTTTCGGAAGAACATTTGCAGGAATCACAACTTGTTTTTCTGATTGCCCACAAGATAATCCAAATACAATGTACAATGTGCAAAGTACAATGAATGAACTGACTTTCTTAAATTCGTAATTCATCTCCATTTGTTTCATCCCGATTTATCCGGGCGTAATTCGTAAAGCGCAAAGGTATAACAAACAGAAAACAAAATTTACCTTACATTTGCTATCCTATAAAAGAATTATGAAATGAAAAAAATCTTCTTGTCTACTGTCTGTTGTCTATTGTCTATTTGCCTTTTTTCTCAGATTGACATGGGCTTGCCCGTTGCCACCGGCAAAGGCGGTGTAGCCAACGGAATCGTGAGGGACTGGGAATGTGTCGGCATCAATCCCGCCAATCTCGGGTGGGAAAACAACTACCGGTTTTCCATCAGCACCATGATTTTCGGAATCAGCGCGCAGTCAGGCGCCATGGATTATGGGCAGTTGAAAAATGCAATCCTTCATCCGGGCGATACATTCTCCACCGCTGATAAAAGCGCTTACGCAGGTCTTTTCTCAAATGCCGAAGGACTCAATCTTGCGTCAAACATAGATTGGCTCACTTTTTCTTTCCGCGTTCCTAAGGTCGGAGGTTTCGCTATGAATCTCCGCGACAGAAGTTTCGGGCATATTAAGCTGAACAAGAACGCTGCTGAAATTCTTTTCATGGGAATGAACGCTCCGATTTTTCAGGATACAATGGCATTCCTGAAAAACATCTCCACCATTTTTAACGGTTCTAAAATCGGCTACATGCATTACCGCGAACTGAATCTTGCATACGGAGCAAAACTTTTCGGCATTGGAGGCACAAAAGATTCAAGTAAGATTTCTTTTTACGGTGGCATTGGCGTTAAATATTTATGGGGACTTGCAGATTTTGAAATGGTGGCAGATAATAATGTGCTCACCGGACATTCCGCTATTTCTTCCAAGTACGGAGTCAATTACGGAAACATTAAAAACTTCACTCCCGAAACTTCTTCCGGAATTTTTCCTTCAGTTGGAACCGGAACGGCATTTGACATTGGTGCGGGCATCGGCATCGGAAAAATAAAAATCACCCTCTCGGCAGTGGATATGGGGAAAATCACCTGGGATAAAAATGTTCTCATTGCCCATGACACGCTTCTGCCCGATACATCGCAATTTAATTTTAATGGAATCAATTCATGGGACATGGCTCAGCAGGCAAGCCAGATGTTTAACGACAGCGGGTTGATTCATTTTGAACCGGGTCCCGCTTATAAAACCGAAATGCTTTCCAAATTCAGATTAGGAGTTGGCTGGCAGCTATCAAAAAGAATGGTAGTGGGCGCTGATTTAGTAATGCCGATGAGCGATAATCCCGCCAATCTTGAAAATGCTTTTTTCGCTGCGGGAACTGAAATTGAACTTGCCAGCAATTTCAAATTCAGTTTCGGCTTTGCAGGAAATTCTGTTTATAAATTTTCCTTGCCGGTTGGCATAACGCTCGGCAGGTTCTTCAAGATTTGTGAACTGCGTTTAGCAACAAATGATATACTCACTTACCTGTCCCCCGGCAGCAACCCGAACATTTCTCTTTCTCTGAGTTTGTTCCGTTTTAATGTTGACAAAAAGAAATGAGTTCCTTCTTTGAAAATAAAGTCGTTTGGATAACAGGCGCATCATCAGGTCTTGGTGAAGCGCTGGCAAAAGAATTTGCATCTGAAAAGACGAAATTAATTTTGTCAGCCAGAAGAGAATCCGAACTTCAGCGCGTAAAAAAAGAATGTTCGAAATTTATTTTAGAAGAAAATATTTTAATTCTTCCTTTGGATATTACCGAACTCGCAAACATTGATTCTGAAGTTCAGAAAGTAATTCAGAAATTCGGGAGAATAGATATTCTGGTGAACAATGCTGGAGTAAGCCAGCGCTCATTCATAGTGGACACTCCCCTTGACGTGGAGAGAAAAATAATGGAAATAAATTATTTCGGCACAGTAGCTATCACAAAAGCAGTGCTTCCTGTTATGCGCAAACAAAAAAGCGGACATCTTGTAGTGATAAGCAGTTTGATGGGCAAGTTCGGATATTACAGGAGGTCATCATACGCTGCTTCCAAGCACGCGCTGCATGGATATTTTGAGGCGCTGAGAATGGAAGAACTTGATAATAACATCCATGTTTCTCTCATTTGCCCGGGATTTATCAATACGAAAGTTTCTTTTAATGCCATTACTGAAACAGGAAAAAGTTTTAATGAAATGGACGAAGGACAGAAAAACGGAATGGTGCCTGAGACATGCGCAAAGAAAATCCTGAAAGCAGTACGAAATAAGCGCGTAGAGGTTTTTATGGGTGGACAAGAATTAATGGCGGTAATCGTAAAGCGTTTCTTTCCGCGCTTTTTTTATTGGAGAATAATGCAAGTAGGTCCAAAATAATAATGAGTTTTCGGTTACAGTTTGCAGCATACAATAAAGTGCATATTGCGAATTATAAACGTTGAACTGCAAACTAAACAATTATGCAAAAGTACATTACAGGAATTCAGCAGGTTGGTATCGGAGTCAGCGATGTTCACGAAGCGTTTCGCTGGTATAGGAAAAATTTCGGGATGGACATAAAAATTTTTGAAGAGGACAATGAAGTTACGCTCATGCTTCCCTACACGGGTGGCAAAATATGGAAGCGCCACGCCATTCTCGCCATGAATCTGAATGGGGGAGGAGGAGTGGAGATTTGGCAATACAAAAGCAGAACTCCGCAAAAAGCATCTTCTGAAATTCAATTGGGCGATTTAGGGATTTTTTGTTCCAAGATGAAAACAACAGATGTTGTGGGAACTTTCGAAAAGTTCAAAGAAAAAAAACTGAACCTTGTAAGCGAAGTGGTAAAAGATCCGTCAGGCAATTCTCATTTTTTTGTGAAAGATCCTTACGGAAATCTTTTTCAGTATGTAAATGAAAATAGCTGGTTTGGAAAAGACAAGTACATGCAGGGAGGTGCTGCAGGAATTACCATCGGAGTTACAGACATTGACAAAGCAAAAAAACTTTATAGTGATATTCTTGGCTATGATGAAGTGGTATATGACAAGGAGGGCGTATTTGAAGATTTGCAAACTTTATCAGGCGGGAATAATAAAATAAGAAGAGTTTTGTTAAAGCATAAGAATATCCGAAGCGGTGGTTTCTCCCGCTTGTTTGGTTCCACAAAAATTGAACTCATCAAGGTGCTTGAAAGGGTTCCGATAAAAAATTATGAGAACCGTTTCTGGGGCGACCTCGGTTTCATTCACGTCTGCTTTGATGTAACAGGCATGAGCACCTTGCGTGATGAATGCAAAGAAGCAGGATTTGCTTTCAGAGTTGACAGCGCAAACAGTTTTGACATGGGAGAAGCAGCAGGGCATTTCAGTTACATAGAAGATGCTGATGGAACGCTCATCGAGTTTGTGGAAACACACAAAGTGCCAGTGCTGAAAAAACTCGGCATCTACATTAACCTGCGCAAGCGCGATCCGCGAAAAAACATTCCTAACTGGATAGTAAGAGCGCTTGCGATGAGAAGAGTGAAGGATTAGATCAGAACGACATAGTAACTCCAGCAAGAAAATTAAAACTCTGCGAAGGGTAATTATTCCACAGGTAATACCGTGAGAAGCCGAGATTATTCATGTTCAGGAAAAAGGAAAGTTTCTTGCTGTATCGGTATTCGAGAGAAAGGTTTGCGTCAATAATCGATGGAAGTTCTTTCGGCACGATGACAATTATATTGCCATTGTTGCTTGTTGCTTTTGCAAATCGTTTTCCTGTAACAAACACATCAGCATTCACAATAATTTTATTTTTCAGACTGTAATTAGCAGAGAGCGTAAACTGCATGGCAGGGCGATGCCATGGCTTAAGTTCATTTGTCATGGTGTATTTGTTGTAATCGCTTTTTGCAAGAAGTTTTATTTTTTCTGTATACTGAAATTGCAATTCTCCGTGAATATTCCAAATCGTAGCGTCATCATACAATGCATTGAAACCTTTCAAGATAAAATCGCTGTTATCATTCACAAAAAAATACATGTCTTCTGCTTTTCTGTAGGAAGTTCGTGTGTTGTATGAAATGTTTTTGGTAATGCTTCCTCTCAATCCTCCGTACATTTCCCATTTAGTATTTGTGTTTTTGAGAGAAGGATTCGGAACTAGAAAGGGATTTTCATCAGTCAATGATTTGAGAGAATTCTTTTTTAATCCTCCTGTGAATCCAGCGTAAGGGACAATGATGTTTTCTACCACATTGTAATTAAAATCTATGTTCGGATAAAAAAGAAAACGGCTCTTGTCATTTTGATTTCCTTCTATCGCTATTCCAATGCCAATGCGCGTGCTCCATTTATCACCGGAAGAAGTGATGTAAGGAGAAAGACCGATTAAAACAGAATTAGAAGTATCGGCTGAAAATTTATTGTTGTAATAATCTATTATAACCGGAACCTGCACCAGTTGTTTTTCATAAAAACCGCTGAAGTCGCCTTCTGCGCGAATATTATTTTCTGATGTGCTGTAAAAATCTGAAAGGTTATAGTATTTGAGTTTCAGCAGGTAATTTGCATGAACAGAATCTGTGTAGTGGCTTTGCAGAGAAATATTACCTCCAACGATTGAGTAACGCTGTTTGATGAGATCATTGTCTTCCAGTTTTTTTATAAAGGAAGTGTCATAGTTATAATAATGAATTACGTTTCTGTTGTAATCCAGATTGCCATTAAGCGTATGCTTGCGGAAGAATTTTTTTCCGTAGAGTTCCACTTGATTATCGCTGAATCCGCTGAAACCATATCCATCCAGCGTTCCTCCCCATGAAAGATGTTTTACATGTGCTCCATACGAAATATCTTTTGAGCGAAGATTGTTAAAGAACCCTTCTCCGTATAAATAATTTCCTGCACCGACTTTAGCCAGCGACTGATAAAGTTTTGTGAGCGGCTCTCCCACCATCTTTGCTGGCTTAAGTGGCTCAACAGTAAAAGGCGTGAATACTTTTTTTGAATGGATGGCATAATTCAATTGTGGAGCGGGCGGAACAGAATCTTTCACCACGGGCATGTCGTTTATCTTGTAGGCGTCAGCAATGGTTGGCTGAAATTGTTTTACGATTACAAAAGTTGTGTCTTTCAGGATTTTCTGAGCGAACAATACTTCGCCACCGCCACCGCAAAATAGAGACAAGTGCACAGCAAACGCAATGAAAGCAATTATTTTTTTATTCATATATATTCTCTTTCTATATAGAAAGAGCTGAGTTTCTATTTTCCTTCTTCCTTATATAAGACCGAATCCTTCGGATTATCGGGCGTAAACTGAATCTGCGTATCGCTCTTCTTTTCTTTTTTTGCTTCGGCTTCGGCTTTTGCCTTTGCTTCCGCTTCATTTATTTTATTCAGTTTTTCTTTTGCTACTGCAATGAGTTCCGCATGGGTTGATTTGTCAATCAATGCCTGCAAAGCGTATTTTGCGTTGAAGAGATCATTAAGCCCGGCATAATTATCAGAAAGAAGAATGAATCCTTTTCCCACCCAGTAATCGTATCCCGGATCCTGATTGATTAATTCAAAAACTGTTTTCTGCGATTCCTTGTATTTCGACTGCAAGTACTGAACATAGGCGATATTGTATGTTGCTTCTGCTTTTTTCTCGCTGGATGTTAGAGATGCAATGGACGAAAACTCACTCGTTGCCAAATCATAATTCTGTTTTTCCAGAGCTGATTTTCCGATGATGAGATGCGCCTCTGCTTTTATTTCATTTGAAATTTTTTCCAGAGGGAGAGCTTTTTGTGCCGCTTCTGTTGCCAGTTCATAATTTCCAAGCACCCATTGGCATCTCATTTCTCCGATCTTGCCTTCATTCATATTGGCAGGGTATTCTGCCACCTGTGCGAGACGGATGTATTGGTGCAATGCATTTTGATAATTATTGTTTTTGAAATTGATGTAGGAAGCTTTCAGCAGAGATGATTCTGTGAACTGGCTGTAGGGCTTGTCAATCACATATTGGTAACCTCCGAGTGCCAAATCATAGTTTTTGTTATTGTAATCGCATTCAGCTTTGTAGTAAGTAGCGTCAAGTATGAAAATCCCATCGGAATATTTTGTAAGATATTTCTGAAAAAATTTATTTGCATTGTCACAATCTCCTTTGTCGTAATAATCAAATGCCACATCGTAATTGCTGGAGTCAAGCGATGCAAGTGAAATGGCAGCGTAGGGAATATTTTTCAGTTTCTCTTCATAAGCATCCATGTCGCTCTTTGCACGGTAAATATCTTTCATCGCGCTGATGGCTTCAAACGCTTCGGTGGTTTTCGGATAAGCGGCAAGAACTTTATCAAGCGTTGCAATGGCTCCGTCATAATCTTTTTTCTTTGACTGAATCAAACCAATCTGAAGCATAGAGCGGCCGGTGTAAGAACATTCCGGATGCTCGTTCACTACTTTTTTGTAGTAAGTAAGCGCATTGTCATCATTGCCGAGTTGCAGATAGGTATTTGCAAGTTCATATTTAGCTGCGGCTTCATATTTTGTTTTTCCGGAATAGTTTTTCAGAAGTTCAGTGAGTGTGTTTGATTTTGCTTCACGTTTTCCGATCACGCCCAGCGCAAGTGATTTCTGATACATCGCATAATCCGCATCGCGATTTCCTGTTTTGAGCGCTTCGTCATAATAATCAACAGCATTGTTGTAATCCTTTGTCATGAAAAAATCATCCCCGATTCTCAAATAAGCATCATTGATTTTTTCTTTCGGCTCATTCGATTTCAGACCTACATATTTTCTGAACCAGACATTCGCTTCTGTATAACTTGCTTTTTTGAAATTCGCATAGCCAAGATTGTAGTTCGCCACAAAAAATTCATTGTTGTTGATTGCGCCAGGTGAAGAAAGAAAAGCTTTATATCCAATGATGGCTGAATCCAGTCCGAATGACACATTCATTTTTTCTGACAACATATAGAAGGATTCTCCTTTCCAGTAATAAGCAAGCGAAGCAAAAGTTCTGCTGGCGGGATACATTAATGATTTGTTCAGATAAATGATGGCTTCCTGCAAGTGATTGTCTGTGTAAAGTTGAAGCCCGCGCATGAAAGCAATTTTCTGGAATGCAGTTTTCATTTCATCATTCAGCGATTTCATGCTCTCAATGGATTTCATCGCTTCCTTGTAATTTTTTGTAGAGAGATAAACACTGACTAAATATTTATAGCATTCATCTAATCTTGGAGAGGCAGGATACTTGCTGATATATTCATTCAGCGCGCCAATAGCTTCATTAAACGGGCTGAAAGAAAGTTCATAGCAGAGTTTAGCGTAATTGAAAAGCGCGTCTTCCGATACCTGTTTGTCAAAATCTAATTTGTAAGCCATCTCAAAAGAATTTTTAGCAAGAATTTTTTCTGCTTTTCCTCCAGCGTTTGGAGAACGCCTTACCTGGCAATCGCCTAAGTGGTAATAAGCATTTTGGGATATGGTATCCTTTTCACCTGTAGCATTCGGAAAACAGTTTGTGGCGAATTCATAGTTTCCGTTCTTGTAATAGGCATACCCCAGCTGATACCATTCCATGCGATTGAGGGAGCCAACCATCATTTTATATTTTTCAAGATAAGGAATAGATTCTTTATAACGATTGGTTCTGTAGTATGATTCTCCTATTATTTTTGTGAGTTCTGGAGCGCGTTTTGCCGAAGCAGAATCAAGAAGAGGTTTTGCGTAAACAATAGCGCTGTCGTATTTTCCCTGCATGTAAAATATTTGTGCGATATAATAAGGGACAATCGTACCGAAGTTTTCATTTCTCTTAAGTTTTGAAAAATGCTGAAGCGCTGTCTGGTAATTTTTTTCCGAGTAGGAAATATGCCCGAAGTAATACGTAGCCGGAGCCGCATATTTATTGTCTATGTCTTTTATCTCGAAGAAATCTTTTTTTGCTTTTTCAAGATCATCTTCCTCAAAATAACTGTAGCCCCGCTTGAAATAAAATTCTGAAAGTTCTTCGTTGTTTAAATCATAAATGTCTACTTTCTGAAACCATTCAATTACTTTGTTATACTGCTTCTTGCGGTAATTATATTTTCCCAAATGAAAGTAAGCCGTCTGCACCTGCGGGCTTTCAGGATGATTGGTAATAAAATTTTTCAAAAGAAGTTCTGCATCTTTGTTAAAAAGTTCCAATGCGCAAAGTGCGGAATAAAATTCAGCGTCAATTCTTGTGAGATTGTTCTGTTCGTTCTGATAACGATGAACGATTTTCAAAAACTGCTTTTGTGCCGAACCGTATTTCTGCTTCTGGAAAAGTTCCAGCGCTGTTTTGAAATCCGCATCCGGGTTTGTATAAATGGCGGTCTTTTGTGAAAACACGGTAATGCATAACAAAAATAAAATTCCCAAAAGAATGATGTAAAGAGATGTACGTTTGTCCATAATCCTGCAACGATATAATAAGGAATAAAATTATACCTAGTAGACGCAAGAAAATAATCAACGACATCTACTTATTAACGTGGGATTGTTGATACGAAACACCTCTCTTTCTTTTCTTCGTAATGAGTTGTGTAACTTTGCATCATGTCTCTTGACACTATCATAGAACTCCACAAATCATCTATTTTTCAGAAACACAATCTTGTACTTACGGATGTTTCGCTTACTATTGATAAAGGAGAGTTTGTTTATCTCGTAGGAAAAACAGGAAGTGGAAAGAGCAGTTTGCTCCGAACATTTTATGCAGACCTTCCTCTTTTACAGGGGGAAGGAAAAATTGCAGGATATGATTTAAAAAAAATGAAGTTGAAAGAAATTCCATACCTCAGAAGAAAATTAGGAGTTGTGTTTCAGGATTTTCAACTGCTGTCTGATCGAAGTGTAAATGATAATTTACTTTTTGTGATGAAGGCAACGGGTTGGAAAGATAAAGCAGAAATGCAAAAACGCGCGCAAGAAGTTCTGGAAAAAGTGAATCTCGGAACAAAAGGATTCAAAATGCCTCATGAACTTTCAGGCGGGGAGAAGCAACGGGTGGTGATAGCCCGCGCCCTCATCAACGAACCCGAAGTGATACTTGCAGACGAACCAACGGGAAATCTGGATACAGAAACCGCCCAGGAAATTGTAGGGTTGCTGTATGAAATCAGCAAGGCGGGCAGGGCGGTGCTCATTGCCACCCATGATTTTCATCTCTTTGAACATTTTACCGGAAGGACAATCCGATGTGAGGGTGGGAGAATAAGTGATACTAAAATAACTCAAGCAGTTTTCTGACATTTACTTTATTGGAAAAATGTTCTCCTAGAATTTTTTCACGTTTTGCTTTGTTTTCTCCGCTAAATTCAATATTCATCAGCTGTAAAATTTCTTTTTTCATTTCATGGGGAGAATCGGTAATTGAGCACAGAGATTCAAGTCCTGTATTTTCTGCCATGGGAGAGTTTGCCATGCAATGCCTGCCGCTGTAAAGTGCTGAAAGGAGTTTGAGTTTTATTCCTGTTGCCTGAAAAGTGGGGAGAATGTTTATCTGTGCCTCCTGAATAAGAGAATAAATCGCCTGTGTTGAAATGTTTTCTTTCAACTGAATATTTTTTCTTTTGCTTACTGCTTCTTTTAATTCAGATGATGCTCCGTTGCCTGCAACAATCAAAGGAATAGCAACATCATTAAAAACTTCATTTGCAAGATATAGCGCGGCTTTGTTATTTTCTCCAACAGCTAAACTACCATGGTATAATGCAAAATCTCCTTTACCTTCTTTGATTTCAATTTTATCGTGAGGATGAAACGCCATTACATTCGAAACATTTTTATAGCGTACAGAAAGTTTCTTAGTGTCGGCAGGAGAAATAGCAGCGATGGCATTCGTGTTGTGAAGAACGGATTCAAATTTTTCAAGCTTTTTTGCTTCGGCTTCAAAATATTTTTTTCGAAAAAAACTTTTCTCTATCTGCCCCAGATTTGCATAATAGTTGTGCTCGATATTGTGCATGCGCACAATTTTTTTTCTGCTCTTCAATCGTTCGTCACTTAAATGAAAACAACAATGCAGACCTTCAAAAAGAATCGGTGCATCATCCTGCAACAAATTTTTAACTAATGCCTCCGAAGAGCGGCTGGCAACAATATAAGGAAGCGAATTAAAGAGCAAATGCTTGCTGACTTTTCTTTTATAGTAAAAAATATTTTCACAATATTTTTCTAACTCTTTCTTTTGCCCTCTTCCGTATTCAAAACAGTGCAAATGAATTTTTATTCCCTCCTGATGAAGAGCTTTAAGTTTATAGAAAACGTCAATTACTCCTCCGTAATCGGGAGGAAATGGAACATCAAAGGAAACTATGTGAAGGTGCTTGTTCAGGAAATAATATCTTTGTTTCTGAAATTTTACTGACCGTGAGTTGCACAAAAATAACAGGAAATATTGTATGAAAGTCTTCAAGTTTGGCGGTGCTTCTGTGAAGGATACTGACTCAGTACGCAACGTTGCATCAGTTCTAAAGCATTTCCTGAATGAGAATATTATTATAGTTGTTTCTGCCATGGGTAAAACCACTAACGCGCTTGAAAAACTTACGAATGCTTATTTTTTTCGAAATGAAAATCCTCAGATCATTCTGGAGGAAATAAAAAAATATCATTTTGGCATTATTAAAGTATTGTTTCCTGATTCTTCACATTCCGTTTATTCCAATATTGAAAAAGTGTTTCAGGAAATGGAAAAAAGAATCAGCAGAATGCCTTCTGATAATTATAACAAGGAATACGACCAGATAGTTTCTCAGGGGGAAATCATTTCTACAAAAATTGTAAGCGCCTATTTGAATGAAACAGGAATAAATAATAAATGGTTAAACGTTCAGGAAATAATCAAGACGGATAATACCTGGAGAGAAGGAAAAGTGAATTGGAACTTGACGGAAAAACTTGTAAGAGAGCATTTTGACAAAAATAAGTCAGACATCATTCTCACGCAAGGATTTCTGGGCGGCACTTCAGATAACTTTACAACCACTCTCGGAAGAGAAGGCTCTGATTATACGTCAGCAGTTCTTGCTTTTTGCACAAATGCGGAAAGCGTTACCATCTGGAAAGATGTGCCGGGTGTGATGAATGCCGATCCGAAATGGTTTGATGAAACAAAACTGATTGCCCAGATGTCGTATCAGGATGCGATCGAACTTTCTTACTATGGCGCAACCGTGATTCATCCGAAAACCATCAAGCCGTTGCAGAATAAAAAAATTCCGCTTTATGTAAAATCGTTTCTTCATCCCGATGAAAAAGGAACGGTGATAAACGACCAGCAATCACCGCTTCCGATCCCCTGTTTCATTTTCAAGGTGAATCAGATTCTGCTTTCTATTTCTCCAAAAGATTTTTCATTCATTGTGGAAGAAAATTTCAGCGATATATTTAAAACTTTTGCCGAACATCAGGTGAAAATTAATGTGATGCAGAATTCAGCCATTAGTTTTTCGGTGTGTTTGGATAATGATGAAAAAAAAATTCCCGAACTTATCAGAACGCTTCAGAAAATTTTTCGGGTGCTGTACAATGAGAATCTTGAGTTAATTACCATCCGCTATTACAATCAGCTCACGATTGACAGGGTTTGTATTGGAAAGAAAGTTTTCCTTGAACATAAGAGCAGATATACGGTGCAATTAGTGGTGAAGAATATCTAGCGTAGCTCGTTCATTGCAATCCATGCCATCAGCCCCGTTCCTGTTTGCAGGGCTTTTTCATCAATGTCAAATGCAGGGGTGTGTACCTCTGAAGTAATTCCTTTGGAAATATTTCCGGTGCCGATACGATAGAAGCAGGCAGGAATTTTTTGAGCGAAGAAAGAAAAATCTTCTCCTGTCATTCGTTGCTCCAGTTCAACTACATTTTCTTTTCCAAGATATTCTTCAGCAGATTTTTTTGTCCGAGAGGTTGTTTTCTCATCGTTGATTAGTGCGGGATATCCCGCCATGATATTCACATCACAATCACCGCTTCTGCTTTTTGCTTTTGAAACAGCAATTTGCTGAATGATGCCATGCGCTTCTTTTCTCCATGCTTCATCCATGGTGCGGAAAGTACCGTCCATTTTTACTTCATCGGGAATTACATTGGTGGCGCCATTCGCATGCATTCTTCCGAAAGCAAGAACAGTGGGGATTGCCTCACCCCCAGCCCCTCTCCCAAGGAGAGGGGAGTTGAATTTCTTTTCAAGCTCAAGTAAAATTTCTGAAGCGATGAGAAGCGGATTCACATACGATCCTTTTATGGCTGCATGCCCGCCTTTACCCTTCACGGTGAGATATATTTCATCGGTGCTTGCCATGTATTTCCCTGCGCGGAAACCAACTTGTCCGGCAGCTAGATTCGGAAAAACATGTTGCGCGAAAATGGCAGAGGGTGTTGGATTTTCCAGCACGCCTTCTTGTATCATCAGCGATGCGCCTCCGGGAGCTTTTTCTTCTCCCGGCTGAAAAATAAGTTTTACTGTTCCTGAAAATTCATCTTTCAGTTCGTTCAGAATTTTTGCTGCGCCAAGAAGGGAAGCAGTATGCGCATCGTGTCCGCAGGCATGCATCACTCCGGTATTTTTTGATTTGTATTCCACGTCATTTGCTTCGGTGATGGGGAGCGCGTCCATATCAGCTCGCAATGCTATACAGGATTCTGTTCCCCTCTGGAGGCTACCGTAGGTAGGGGGCGCAGCTCGGGGGGAGGAAGTAGTTTTTGTTCCGTTTATAGTTGCAACGATTCCTGTTTTTACAATTCCATCTTTAAAAGGAATTCCAAATTCTTTCAGCTTGGATGCAATGAATTTTGACGTATTGTATTCTTCAAATGAAAGTTCAGGATGCGCATGAAGATGCCTGCGAATCTGAATCACTTCATTCAAATAATTTTTAGCCAACTGTTTTATTTTCTCTTTCATCCGTTTGAATCTCTTTTCAAATCCGTCTTCATCCTTTTTTATTTTCCGAAAATCATTTTTAGAGAAAGTAAAAAAATTATCACTCCGAAAATTCTTTTGAGCGTAGTTTGGTCAATGGCGATGGCGGTTTTGGAGCCGATAAAACTCCCGATGAAAAAAGTGGATGCTATGATGCAGGCGACTTTCCAGTCAATATGCCCTGCCTGCCAGTAATTGAAAACTCCAAGAATGCCGATGGGAAGGAGGAACATAAACAGCACGGTGCCTTGCGCGCTGTGCTGTGAAAAACCGAGGAAGTAAACGAGAGCGGGCACAATCACAATGCCTCCTCCAATGCCCACCATTCCGCTGAGAATGCCCGCAGCCAATCCCAGCGCGAGCAGGATGAAAATATCATTCATAGAATAAGATTTATTGTTCACGAAGAGAATTTAAGAAAGAGTAAACCCCGTACAACTTCATTGTTCAACGGGGTAAAGATATTTCTTTTAGGAAATCAGAAATTATTGTGTTTCACAGAGTCCAGAGGCGGATGCCTGTGGGAAGGAAAAAACAAACAGTAATAGACAATATATCGAATAAGAATTGTATATTCTAATTCATAAAAATCAGGGCTAAAGCCCACACTGTATTTTGCATTATTAGCCACGACTTCTCCGAAGGAGTCCCTTCGGGAAAGGTCGTGGCAACTGAAAAACGAAGAACAAACGGGCTTCAGCCCAACATAAACTCTTATTCGATATAAACTCCAATATGTAAATAATTTTCTTCATGGTTTTTCAGATACTTTTTTTAGTTTCATGTAATAATTATGATTATGGTATTTTACATAAATATCAGATAGTTTTAACCATAATTCTTTATTTGTCAGGCGTTGTATATCCCACCCACCTTTCACTATGCCACCGAGTGGGAAAAAAGAGTAAAATTGGGACGCTGCTGGGACTTCAATATATATATAATCCTTTGAATCTGATATATCCCAACCACAACAGTGCTTTTGACTGACTTGATTTACCATGATTAAATCTAAAGGATGCATTTCTTTACTTATACATGCTCCAGGTCCTCTTTGAAAATAATATCTGTAATAATAAGGGGAGTTTAAAATATAGGAGGTGGAGTCAATACCATCCACTTCATAATACTCCACATCCCATACGCCTGTAATGCGCGCCATTTTTGTTCGCAAACTAACTTTGGGTCCCTCAGGATATTTTTTGCAAGTTGTAAAAAATAAGGTGCAAAAACAGAACAACAAACAATATGAAATAATTTTCTTCATGCTGTTTTAAAAATCCAGCGAGAACGACCAGTAGAAAACTTTTGGCTGAAATTTTCCATCTTCCCATCCATGGCTCCAGTCGAGGCGCATGAAATAACCGAGCAGGCGGCTTCTTATTCCCCATCCGTATCCTGCAACCATCGGTTCGCGTTTTGTTTGAACAACTACGGTAACGGGATTGGGCGGACCGCCAATAATTTGCGTGTTAAGAGAATTCTCGTCATCATACGGAGATTTGCCTGTCCACGCGGTGCCAACGTCTCCGAATCCTACCACCTGAAAGTTATTCAGGAAATCTGACTTGAGCGGTTTATTCATCAGGTAGCGGAAAAGAGGAAGGCGGAGTTCGGTATTGTAAAGCGCAAAGCTGTTTCCGTTGCGGATGTTCTGATGGAACCCGCGCATGGGAGTGGAGAGCGTTTGATAGGCGTAATTCTGTTTATAGTCGATGGGCGTGTTGTAGTTGAACTGTGGATTAAACCAGTTATCTACTCCGCCCATGTAATAAATTAATTTTTTCTTTCCGAAGGAAGAGCTTGCCGAAAGGCGGTTTGCCCAGATGAAGTCGCGGTGAATTTTTGTGTAGTGGCGGATATCAAATCCAAGGATGGTAATATCCGTTTCGTTTTTGTTTAACTGTTTGAAATATTCTCCAAAAACTTTCAGACGTGTTCCGTAATATAAATTCAAACCCCGCTTGCGCGTGTTGTCAAAAACAAATTCCAGTTTGCCTCCGCCCCAGTATTCAAACTCATTTGGTTTTTTAAGAGTGGGAAGATCATAAGCGTAATAAACCGTTCGGTCCTGGCGGGCATCAATGGTTCCTCTTATTCCGGCAGTTTCTGTAAAGGGCCACTTCACTGTGTATTTTGCCTGGTGCGTGTGAATCTTTAAAAAAGGCGCGTAATCCAATGCCTGCCGGTGCAAAATAATTTGTTTGTCCAGCCGGTTCAGGCGGTTTTCATAACTGAGATAATATTCGTTGCTGTTCAGGTCAGATGAAATGCGCACACCGCCTGTGATTTTGTAATCGTCAAATAAATCGCTGAGCCCAAGTTTGAAAAATCCGGTAAAGCCGGGGCTGAGAAAAACAGGACCGGGTCCTGAAAATTTCTGGTACGATGCGTTGAGGAATGAATTATCCAGCTGCGTTACCACATAATCTGTGGAGAAAAAGATGAAATAATTTCTTTGCTGCGGAAGAAAGAAAGAGGCAGGGGCAGCCACTGCGGCAGTAGCCGTATCGGGAGAAGTTTTATTGGTTTCTACAGGAGGATTCTTGGTTTGCTTTTTCGGTTCGTTATCAAAAACATAATTGTTAATGTCAATTCCTGAGCTGTCTTTTTTTTCTGATGGCTTTTCTTCGTTAATGATTATCTGCACTGACTGAACAGTTTTGCTTTCGCCTTCTTTTTTCTGTTCCTGTTCTTTTTTTGTAATCCGTTTCAGCACAGAACTTTCATAGGCGGTATTGATAAGAGGAGAATTCAGCCCGGCAGTGTTTTCAGCCATATCGCTCATAAACATTCTGTACTTCCTCTCATTGAAAACCACCTCTGTTATTTTCTTTGACTTAAGATTAATATCCTGTTCTAAAATATTTCGCGAATAATTTGTGATGGGATAGGTGCGAGTGAAATAACGGTAATGCTCCGAGGTGTCAACATACGAAATAGCGCTGTCGAGCACGCCCAGATAGCGGTTGCGGATTCCGTTTTCATCGCTCAGGAAACACAGATGCTCTTTATCAAACTCACACGGATAGGTTTCGTTCACGAGCGGAGTGGTGGTTACTCTTTTCAGCACCGGAGATTTTGCTTTGTAATTGTAAATGAACAAATCGTTGTTCTCCATCGGCTGAAGTTCTGCTTTCAGGTAGAGAGGGTAAGCGGAAAAAAAGCGAATCGTATCATTAGGTCGGTTGGAAGAGAAAATAATTTTTGATGAACCATTAATGAATTTTGGGTTGAGGTCATCGTAAATATCTTTTGTGATTTGATCTGCATTTCCTGCGCCATGGTTGTACACGAAAATATCGCTTTGTCCGTTTTGCACGGCAGACATTACCATCTGCCTTCCATCATCTGAATAAGAGAAGTCAACAATTTTTTCGAAGTTGAATAGTTTAAGTGTTTCAAGTTTTTTTGTGGAAATGTTGTAATACTGCAAAAGGAGTTCTCCTTTTTTTTCTGTAATAATAGTGAAGCGTTCCCCGTCAGGATGCCAGGCGAGAAGCGGGTAAGAATAATCGGATGGTCTGTCCAGCTTTTGTTCCCGCTTCATGATACGTTTTGATTTCTGCTTTTTGAAATCATAGAGCCATACTTTGTATTGTCCGAGTTCATTGGTAGTATACACCGCATAATTTCCATCAGGGCTTGTTTTAAATCGCTGATAAACTCTTGAACGCTTGATTTTCTTCAGCAACGATTTCTCAGGAAGGATTTTTGAATCATCTTGCTCGTTATATCGGTCGGTGTAATACTGCATCCATTCGCTGGTAAGGTTTTTCATGGAAACACCCAGCACAAAAAGAAAAGCGCTTTCTACATTGCGGGTAACCTTGGTCATGTACAAAATGTTGGAGATGACCGATTCTCCATACGTTTCCGCAATGTAATTCCAGATCGAATGACCAGCGCATATGGCATCAGCGCCATCCAGCCCGTTGAACTTTTTATATTTGTTGGTGAGGATGCCGTCTTTCACACGGCTGTCAATGTCTGTATCCCAATCGTTGGAGATGTAAGAAATCAATCCCTGCAAATACCAGTTAGGCAGATTCAGAAGCGTGGAATTTTTTACCACATCTTTTACGTTTCCTCCATACATCATCTGGTTGATGAGCACTTCAGCAATGCCTGCTTTTATCTGCTTGTCGAACTTTGCGTGGTCACCGTCAAAATACAGCGATACTTTTGCGCCAACAATTTTTGTTACACCGCCTACATTGTACGGCTCTTCATATTCCAGCCCTATGTTGCTCTGTTTGTAATCGCTCTGCTTGTTGAAAACCATGAACTCAATTTTGTCGTCCAGATTATAGTCAAGCATCTTCTCAATTTTCTCTGTATATATTTTTGCTTTCTGCGCTGTGTAAATGGCGAGTTCTTTTCCGCCCATGTAGAAATAAACATTATACTTTTCAAACTTGTACCATTGCCATAAGCGGGGCTCATCATACTGCACCCTGTTTTTTCCAAACTCCATTTGCGAGCCGCTGTAGAATTGGGAAAAAACAGCAGGCGGCAGTAGCAGGAGGCAACAAGCAATAAAGAGTGCTATACTGCCAAATGAGTTTCGTAGTTCGTATGTTCGTATGAAGTTCGTACTTCGATGGAATAATAATCGGTGTAATCTGTTTTTCATCGGTGTAATCTGCGAACACGAATTTACAAATTATTATGAAGGCGCAAAATTAATGCCGGCTCCTGATGTCCGAAGGACTCCTTCTGAGTTCGGGAAACGATTAGTATCAATGAATATTCAGATGCCTCACTGGTTTTTTCTTGGGCGCGTCCCTCCTTTCTCCCCCTTAACAAAGGGGGACAACAGGGGGTTGTTGCGAAACGGTGGATGTCCTCGGGTCACGCTTTCGCCACTCGCTTTTTTTGCGTACCGTCATTGCGAGTCCCGATTTTTATCGGGACGAAGCAATCTCACACAACGTTCTTCTCGCATCAATCGCAAAAAAGAGCTCAAACAATTGGCTCAATCGTTCGCGCAAACAACAGTATGGTTTTTTCTTCACTCCGTAGGAGTGAAATAGTAATAGCCCCGACATAAATGTCGGGGGAAAAAGAACTCCACCCAAACCATTCCCCTCTCCTGCGGGAGAGGGGCAGGGGTGAGGGCGTTGCTCGTGCTGTGGGCTTTCCACTTCAATCGTTCGCGCAAACAACAGTATGGTTTTTTCTTCACTCCGTAGGAGTGAAATAGTAATAGCCCCGACATTTATGTCGGGGGAAAAAGAACCCCACCCAAACCATTCCCCTCTCCTACGGGAGAGGGGCAGGGGTGAGGGCGTTGCTCGCGAGAAGGATTTCCACTGCAACATCACGCAAAAAAAATCATCCGTAATAATTTGCTTTTCATCTTGCAAATCATACCTTTGTTCTGTTCTATCATTGCTCTTTGCTTTTAAACCGCGCTAAACTTAATTCTTAACTCATGTGCACACACCTGAAATTATTTATTTCTTTATTCTTTTTGTTTCTCAATATTCATTTACTGTTTGCTCAAAATTCTGAATTTGAACCAAAAGAAAAATATCTTTTTAAAGAAGTAAGTGCAAATTTTTCTATGGTTAATCTTGGAATAATAAATAACTGGAGTGTGCCTCTGAATATTGATACAAAAAGACCATATATGCATTTCGGCATAGGAGTTCAAGGGAGTTTAACGAAAAATACTTCTGTTAGATTAGACTACTTTTCCATCTATAATAATTTTATTTCAAAAAATATTTTTAATCCTTCTGTCATTACTATTTCTCCCCGATTCACCTTTAACAAAAATAATTCTGTTAATCCTTTTATTGATTTAAAAGCAGGAATAGCTATAGTTAAGTCGGAAGATCAATATATTTTAGATTTAGTTTCTAAGACGCCTGTGGTTATCGGTATAAGAACAGGAATAAATACACGCATTGGTAAAAATATTTTTTTAGGGTTTAGTTTTGACAATCTTGTAATATGCTATAAATTCATAAATAAAATTTATTGGAATACTGGTAATAATTACAACAATAGCTATACTGGTAATAATAGCTATGTTGGTTATATTGGACGTGATGCTTCCCAAATAAGTGTGCTCACAACTGATATTGTTTATAATTTCAAAAAGTGAATTATTTTAAAAGTTGCTTGATGATGATAAATCGGATAAAACATATTTTTATGCACAGTTTAAGAATGGTTGTTCTTTTCTTAATTATATCTTGCAACAGCAGCATGAGTCAGCAGAAACATAAGGGATATTTTGATTGTGATTATTATCATTACTTCCAGGATACTGCCTACCCAAAACAACTCTCCAAGCAGGATACGATGAATTTAATTAAATATGCTATAAGATATGGAACTATCAGGCAAGCCCTTGTATCAGGACCAGACACTGATATAACAGGCATATTGTATTTACTGCCTGTTATTCAAAATAAAATTGATACTGGTTGGTATTCTTTTGTAAGATCAGAAAACAATAAAAAATTTTCCTTTAAATCTCTGTCTTATGAAGATATTTATTCTGCTATTGAAGAGGATGCTATAATAAAAGGGAAAGTGATTGACAAAAGGCAGCCAAAAGATACTACGGTTTGCTTATATTATAAAACAGAATATGCCATTGAAGTTACCAATATAATACACTCATATTTCCCTCTTAAAAATGGGGATGTTGTTTTAGCAAAGGATATTATGGGCTATGAGTGTTATACTGATAAAGCATACGGAGATTATTCACATATAACTGAATATAAAATTGGAGATGAAAGTATCTTTTTATTAAGTAAAACTACTAGTTACCAAATCAGATTTTTATGGAAAGCATCAAAAAAATTTAACTTCAATAAGTATGATGATAAATACTGCCCGCAGGCATTTGCCCTGCCCATGCACAACGATACCTATAATGACGCGGTGAAAAATAAAACCGAAGATTTAAAATTATTTTTTAAAACTAAATTCATAAAACATGAATACTATTAAACGAACATTGTTTTCAAAAATTAAAAGCATATTTTATATTCTTTTAGTTTTCCTATTCTGTACTTCTTTTGATTTATTTGATGTGCAATATGCGGGCAGGTATGTTGATTTGAATAATGTTAAATTTTATGATGCTGATTTTTATGTCACAATGAATTTACATGCCAATCTTGTAACACAGATGTCTCCCATGTGGTATAGTTCTCCTTCTGGAACAGAAGGGAATCCATCAAATGTAATTACTACTGCGGCTAATCAATGGAATAATATAAGTGGTTCTTTTTTCAATTTTACTATTGATGTATCAACATTGCCTACTGGATTCCCTATTCTATTTGATGAATCCGGTGCCAATCCATCCAATCCGGAATTTAATGTGATTGGTGTTGATAATGGAACTTTTTTCCCTGAGTTTGATGCCACCAATACTCAAAAAAACAAATTAGCAGTTACCCACAGATATTTTTCTGAAACAGGTCTAGACTGTAGTAATTGGTTTGCGCCTAGAATTCGTGGTGCTGATATAGTCATTAATAGATATGCTCTTTGGATGCTTTGCGGGGATTCCGATTGTGGCACATATGGTCCTTCATCTTATGACTTTAGATCTGCAATTTTACATGAACTTGGTCACGTTGCTGGTATTAAGCACC
The DNA here is from genome assembly GCA_016213405.1 of Bacteroidota bacterium. Lineage (NCBI taxonomy): Bacteria > Pseudomonadati > Bacteroidota > Bacteroidota bacterium. Next base: position 5,002 of record JACRAM010000003.1, on the reverse strand, counting down.
ATCCGCCTGGAGTTGAATCAGATGTAATGGATGGCATTGTTCTGAAACTAGGGACATGTGACAGAACATTATCTGGATTGGATGTTTTTGCAATGACACGGCTATATGGAGGGCAAGATGTAGGTCAAACTTCTTCCATAGATTGTTTTATGTTTGTTACTTCGCATGATGAAGGACTAAAAGGAGGAATTTATACTCCACCTCCATCTGAAGATTGCACCTGCACTTGTGATGGCAATTGTTGCAACAGCAGAATAGCTTCAGACGCTACAAGCATTTCGCAAGACGCTATGAAAAATATATCCCTTTTTGCATCAAATAAAGTACATTTTAATATTAACATCTTAAGAAATCTTTTCATTGAAAATCAGAATGAACTTATAACAATGGCAACATCACCTTTACCAAAATATAAGCAACTTCAAAAAGCCCTTAATAATTTTAAAACAATAAATGCTCCTTTAGTAGATGCTGCCTTCAGATGTGAAAGCAATAATTCTTTGAAAGGTTTACTAATAGGAAAGGAAAATATTAATTCTTTCACTGAATTGGTGACTCAAGTAATTACAAAAACAAAATCCACTGCGCTTAAACAAGAACTTATTAAGTTGAAAAGAAATATCCCTGCAATGGAAGGCAAAACGATTCAACAAGCAGCAGTGATGTATGATAGGGACGGTTTTTAAAATAATAGTACAACAAAATAAAAAATGTTTCCAGCATCGCATATTGGAGAGTTCACCACTTCATGGTATACGTTAGTTGCAGGATTTCTGAATGCTATTATTTGCACATTTTATTTTATTTATTTATACAGAAAAAAAATCGGACATACTTTTCCAAACCCTATTCTTTATTTTGTTGTTTCCATAATTACATTGATTGGATTTGTCGGAGCAAGAATATTATCTGTATCGGAAGTGTTTTTGATAAGTGACCATTCGCATAGTTTTAAGGATTTTATGCGTCTTGTATTGGATAATGGCGGATTTAGTTGGTATGGAGGATTGTTATTAATTTTGATTTTGATTCCAATATTAATGAAATTCATTCCTCGTGTAACCCTTTTAACAATCTTAGATTTTTCTTCTCTTGTATGCTGTGTAGCATACGCAATTGGTCGGTTGGGCTGTTTTTTATCGGGAGATAGTTGTTACGGACAATGGACTACTTTACCATGGGGAATGTATTTTCCCTATGGCGCAGCACCAAATATACTTCCCGTTCATCCAACTCCTTTATATGAAATTCTTCTACATCTTGTACTATTGTTATTTCTAATCCGATTAGAAAAGAACAAACACTTTTTAGGTCAGGTGTTTTGTGCTTTTTTATTTTTTAATTCCTTCTTTCGTTTTTTCATAGAGTTTATTCGCATAAATGAAAAAGTGTCCTTAGGTTTAACTGTACATCAATTTATTTCTTTAGGATTAATAATAGTATCTGGCTCAATGTATTATTTCTTATCTCATACAAAAGTTATAACCTATAATTCAAAATCTTTCCAATGAAAAAATATATAGTGCTATTTTTATCTATGTTGATATTGTCAGCATTAGTTGTGTCTTCACAAACAAGACGTGTTTGCGTAAACCAAAACAATTGCTTCAATAGCCCTCTTAAATTTTATGATTCATATCTGTGGGATTTTGGAGATGGAACTACAAGTACATTAGAAAATCCATGTCACGTATATGCTGCCGTTGGCAATTATACTATCACAATTATTGGCTTAGAAAATTGCGGAGCAAGTGATACTGCTTTGCAAAATGTTACCGTGATTTGCAAACCAATTGCAGCTTTTTCAGCATCTATTTATTTCGGATGTGCTCCGCTACAGGTATCATTTATTAACCAAACATCTTCGCCTAATCCTTCTACATATGTTTGGAATTTTGGAGATGGAAAGCCACAAAACACTCAAACAAATCCCATTCATACGTTCAGCAAACCAGGAACATATAATATAAGTTTGATAGCAACTAATAATTGCGGCTCAGATACAATTTCTCAAAAGATTATTGTATTAAATAAACAAAAGGGATCAGCATGTACAATTTTTTCTGGCGTATTTGAAAGCGGTTCTTCCTGTGGAAACATACCATTGTCAAATTTCAAAATAGTATTACTGGATACTAACAACAATATAATTACTTCTGTCTTGCCAGTAATAACTAAGAATGATGGCACATTTTCTTTTACATCTGATGATTTAGCAAACATAAATACAAAAACTCGCTTTTCATTTGCAACACAAAACGGTTTAATATTAGAAGATGTTGGATACAATACTTTAGAAGGATGGTATCAACAACAACCAATAAAATTAATTTTACTTAAAGTAAAAGGTTTTATTGGGGCCGATTCTATAAAATGCGTAAGTGATAGTGTTCATTTTATGAGTAATGTTATTGGCGGTATCTTTCCTTATATATATTCATGGTCATTTGGTGATGGTAATACATCTAATTTAGCCAATGCAGTAGTCAAATACGAAGCAGCCGGTGTTTATACTGCGTCATTAGTTATTACTGATTCACTTGGATGTAAAAATACAACTCAAGAAACAATTACAATCATTGATAAACCAGTTACAAACTTCATTGCGTCCCCAACCGCAGGCGCACAGCCCTTAGAGGTAAGTTTTACAAATAATACTGTTGGTGCAGGAACAATAAATTATTTCTGGGATTTTGGAGACAGCAATACTGATACAAATGCCAATCCAACACATGTCTATCAAAATGAAGGAATATATAATGCTTGCCTTATTGCATCAAACCAGTGCGGAAGCAATACATCCTGCATAACAATCAATGTCACCACTACCTATCAAATCACCATTGGAAGTCCTGGCGATGAAACCAATTCATACTGCATGCATACCCCCGATGGAGGGTTTATTATTGCAGGCACAACAAAAGGCGCTTCCTCCGGAGACGATATCTTTGTGATAAAAACAGACGATAAGATGAAAATACAATGGTCAAAAACCTTTGGAGGCAATAATGATGATGTTCTCTTTGACCGCGACCCCATACAGCCGATCGGTCAGATTGCAAAACCCGTTACAGCCACTCCAGACGGTGGGTTTCTTGTGTTGGGTCATACTTCTTCATTCGGGCAGGGATTTTCAGATATGTATTTATTGCGCCTTGACCAAAACGGAAACCTGATCTGGTCAAGAACGTATGGAACAGATAAAATTGAGCGAGGCATATCCGTTAACCAGTTTTCAAACGGAGATTTGCTTTTAAGCGGAGACGTTGAGCCCGGTCCTTTTGGAGGAAAAGATATTTACCTCGTTCGTACTGATGCTAATGGCAGTATGCAATGGACTAAACGCATAGGAAAGAGCGGGCATGACCAGGTCTTCAATACTCAAATTGCCAATGACGATGGGTTCATTTGCGCGGGAGCCACTACTTCCGTATCAGGAAGTTTTGATGCATATGTGTTTAAAGCAAATTCAGCGGGGGCAATTCAAATGAGCAGCATTTATGGCGATGCCGCCAATGACAGTTATCAGAATATTTTAGAACTGAACGGAGGAAATGGATATATCGCAGTTGGGTATACTCAATCTTTTGGAGCGGGCATGCATGATTTTCTTTTGTCGCGACTGGATAACAAAGGATATGTTATCTGGTCAAAAACTTACGGAGGAAACAGCAGCGATATTGGCGACCGCATTATAAAAACTACTGATGGCGGGTATGCCATTTTAGGATCTACATGGTCATTTGGCGCTGGAACAACAGACGTGATGCTTTTAAAGACCGACAGTTTAGGTAATGTGCAATGGTCAATGGCTTATGGCGGCAGTAGTTTGGACTTTGCCCGTTCCTTGGATGAAACCAATGATGGCGGATATCACATTTGCGGTTTTACTGGCAGTTTTGGCGCAGGCGATTTTGATATTTACTCCATCAAAACCGATGCTGCCGGAAACAGCGGCTGCAACGAAACATCAATAACTCCATTGGTTTCTTCACCCGTAATAACAGTGCAGAATTTTACTCCGAATGTTACCAGTGGCGGAGTGCAAGGTACTCCCGATACAAAAATAAATGCCATTACTTTTAACGTAAATACACTATGCCCTTCATCGGCAAGAATTCAAAATACTATTCATGAACCCGAAACCTTAAACCTGCAACCTCTACCCGCAATTTCCATCTATCCAAATCCCAGCAACGGAGAAATGGTTATTTCATATTTCATCCCTCAAAACTTAACTTCCTCCCCTAACGGGGGAGGCAAGGAGGGGGCTGCCCAACTCTCCATTTACGATTTAGCAGGAAGAAAACTAAAAAGCTATCCGTTGTTCGGAGAAACCAACCAACTCAGCATCTCAGAAAAAGATTTGCATGAAGGCATTTATTTCTATGAGGTCATTTCCAACAACAAAAAAATAAAACAAGATAAAATCGTAGTCATAAAATAATTTTCCCCACCCCATGCTTTTCTCTCCCCTTCGGGGGAGAGATACAGAGAGGGGGCTCGGGAGGAGCAACAAAAGGCAGGAAATAAACTTCCCGCCTTTTTCCTTTTCATATTTCGATAATGGGGATAATCCCTCCCACAATGGGGGAGGCTTGGAGGGCAATTTCACAGGACTTAATCGGTGTAATCTGTATTTGCCTTTTCGGAAATCTGTGTAATCCCGGATAAAAAACTTTTCAACAATCTTCCCAATCTACCGATACATCGGTACAAATAAATTTTTCCTCATGCCATATTTACGCATGAAAAACATTGACGATGAAGACACACGCGTTAAATTCGGCAAGCACATTCATAAACTTCATACAGAAAATAAATACTCATTCAAAAAACTCAACTACCTCACAAAAATTTCCATCAGCCAGCTCCAGCTCATCGAAGAAGGAAAAACCGATACCTCCATCACCTATGCAAAAACATTGGCAACCGCTTTCAACCTCACACTCTCCCAACTTTTCATCTACGATACCCACCCCGATGATTTAAACAATACTCC
>JACRAM010000002.1 GCA_016213405.1 Bacteroidota bacterium | reverse complement strand
TAGGACTTTCGCAAAAAAGTATTTTTAGAAAGAATAGAACACAGATAACACGGATGATACGGATAAGCACAGATAAAATCAGTGAAAATCAGTCAAATCAGTGTTATCCGTGTTCCATTTTTAATTTCTTGCGAAAGTCCTACATCTGTAACAATCTGTTATCTGTACATCTGTAACAATCTGTTATCTGTACCATATATGAAAATGTCACAATTTATCCCGCGCATAGTATAACAACTAACACCAATGAAAAAAACAAATTTTATTATCGCAGTCGCATTTTATGCGGCAACAAGTTTTCCCCCTAATGGGGGGACAAAGGGGGGCTTCGGTACTTCTTGTTCTGCCCAAAACACATGGAGCCCCGTTGGAGCCGGCACCGATAATGTGGTGAAGACTTTTTACAGAGACCAAACAGCCAACATGCTTTATGTGGGCGGAGCTTTTCAGAATGCCGGTGGCGCTGCTGCCAATTTCATAGCTAAATGCGATGGAGAAAACTGGAGCGCGCTGGGCACAGGAACCAATTCAGATGTCAATGCCATAACCATGAAAGGAACCAAGCTATATGCAGGCGGCTCGTTCACCACCGCAGGCGGCTCTTCCGCCAATTATATTGCCGTTTGGGATACCGCAGCTTCAACATGGTCAACCCTTGGAACAGGAATGGACGGAGATGTGAACGCTCTTGCCATCTACAGCAACGAACTCTATGCCGGAGGAATGTTTTCAACGGCTGACGGAAACCCAACTCCCTTTGTTGCAAAATGGAACGGAAGCACCTGGGTAGATGTGGGCGGAGGAATGAGCGGCAGTGTTTTAGCCCTCGCAGTTTATAACGGTGAATTATATGCGGGAGGAACATTTATGAATGCCGGTGGAAAGCAAACCAATAATATTGCCCGCTGGAACGGTGCCGTATGGGATACCGTGGATGTGGGAATGGATTTTGACGTGTATTCATTATATGTTTTTGGCGGTGAGTTATATGTGGGTGGCGCTTTTAATAATGCCGGAAGCGTTTCAGCCAACCACGCTGCAAAGTGGAATGCCACCACAGGCACCTGGTCGGCACTGGGAGCCGGAACCGATCTTGAAGTAACCTCGTTCACTGACAGAGTCGGAACGCTGTATGCGGGAGGAAGATTTTTTAATGCCGGAGGAAACCCTGCCAGCTATATTGCCAAGTGGAACGGCACTCAGTGGGATTCTCTGCCGAGCACGGTGGACGATCAGATAAACGCACTTCAGAAACACAAAGGAGCCGTGTATGCAGGCGGAAACTTTACCAACGCAAGCGGACAACCCGCTTCTTTCATTGCAAAATGGTGCGATGTGGATGCGCAGATTTCAGCCAGCGATACAATACTATGCGTTGGACAAAGCGCCACCTTAACAGCAACAGACGGCAATACCTATTCCTGGTTTTCTGGCGAAACAGATGCAGCCATCAGCGTTTCACCTTCCGTTACCACCACCTACACCGTTATTGCCTATAGGTTTGTTTGCAGCGATACCACAACTTTTACCATCACCGTTCCTCAACCCGTGGCAGGCATTACCGGAAATGATACCATTTGCTTTGGCGCTTCCACCGTATTAACAGCAAGCGGGGGTGTTTCTTATTTGTGGAATACATCTGCAACTACAACTTCTATTTCCTTAACCTTAACCTCAACCTCAACCTTTACAGTGATTGCTACCGATGCCAACGGATGCACCGATGATGATTCAATTCAGGTGGTTGTTAATCCTCTTCCATCCGCTTCTGCCGGAAGCGATGTCAGCATTTGTCTGGGAGAAACAACAACACTTACTGCCTCAGGCGGAGGAAACTATCTTTGGAATTCCGGTCAGACCGATGCCGTTATTTCAGTGACACCAACTTCAACCACCGGCTATATAGTTACAGTTACGGATGTAAATGTTTGCAGCAACAGCGACACGGTAACTGTTTTTGTGAACCCTCTTCCCGCTATTTCCATTTCGGCAAGCATTACGATTATTTGTTCCGGTGACAGTTCATTGCTGACAGCATCCGGTGGAAATACTTATTTGTGGGACTTCGGCTCAACCGATGCCATGGTTTATGTTTCTCCAACCACCACCACTTCTTATACTGTGACGGGAACCGATGGAAACGGATGCTCGAATACAGATGCCATTGCAATTAATGTTTCCACTTCAATAACAGCGATGATTACAGCAACTGATACCACCATTTGTGACGGAGAAAATCCAACGCTCACTGCTTCGGGCGGAACTTCTTTTGCCTGGAACACTGGCGAAACCACTGCTTCTATTTCCGTTATGCCTTCAACCAGCACTACTTATTCTGTAATTGTAAACAGTTCGGCTTGTTCCGATACCGCACTGTTTAACTTAAGTGTAAACCCGACTCCAACCGTAACTGTGGTTGGTGGATTGACCATTTGCGAAGGCGACACTTCTGTGCTTACTGCACAAAATTCGGCAACAGGCGTAAGCTATTCGTGGAGCACAAATGAAACCACCGCCTCCATCACAGTTGCTCCGGCTTCAACAACCAATTATTCCGTAACCATTACCGATGCTAACGGATGTTCCGGTAGCGCCAACGGAATGGTTACTGTCAACTCACTGCCCACTGCATCCATCAGCGGCAATACACCAATTTGTGCCGGAGGATGTTCTTCACTTACCGCATCAGGCGGAACAAATTATTTGTGGAGCACAGGGGCAACAGACGCGGTAATTTATGATTGCATAAATACCACATTCACAGTTACTGTAACTGATGCCAACGGATGTTCAGATGTTGATTCTGTAACTATCGCTGTGAATCCACTGCCCACCGCATCCATCAGCGGAAACACAACCGTTTGTGCGGGTGATTGCTCTACGCTTACCGCATTGGGAGGAACTGATTATTTATGGAACACCGGGCAGACCACTTCTTCCATTACTGTTTGCCCTACTACAACTACCGGATATACTGTTACTGTTATGAATGCCAGCGGATGCACCGATGTTGCTTCGGTTACTGTAACTGTAAATCCTTCTCCTGTTCTTTTTATCAGCGGAGGCGGAATGATTTGTTCAGGGCAAAATGCGGTGCTTTGCGCTTCAGGCTGTTCAAGTTATCAATGGAACACTGGCGCAACTTCTTCATGTATTACCATTTCTCCCACATCCAACACAACCTATTCGGTTGTATGTATGGATGCCAGCAGTTGTTCAGCTTCAGCTTCTGTTGCTGTAACAGTAACTCCAGTTCCTTCATTATCAGTAACGGCTACAGATGCATCCTGCTCTACTTGTTGCGATGGAACTGCAACTGCAAATGCGACAGGAAACTTTCCTTTTATGTTTTCGTGGAATCCAGGCAGTCAAACCACTTCAACGGCAACCGGACTTTGTGTTGGAAATTATACGGTTTGCGTAACGGATGCCAATGGATGTACTGCCTGCGATACCATCACTGTAAGTTACACTATCGGTATTGCTCACGTTTCATCTTCAATAGGTATTTCAATCTTCCCCAATCCGTTCAATCTTCAGACCACAATTGTGTTGAGTTCAATTCTTGAAAGCGGAGAAGTCATCGTAACAGATATGGTTGGCAAGAAAGTTATTTCAATGCAAATAAATAATTCAAATAAATTCATCATCAACCGATCAACTCTTTCAGCAGGAGTTTACTTTATGAAAGTGATTTCAGAAAGCAAACCTATCGCTGCAGGAAAACTCATTATTCAATAACATCAAATGAGAAAACAAAACAGCAAGAAAGTACAAAGTACAAAGTACAAAGTACAAGGTATAATCGCAACAGTTTTCTTTACATTGTACATTATACTTTGTACATCGTACATTTCCTTTGCGCAAAACACCCGCCAGTGGGGAACTTATTATGGCGGCACAAGAACAGACAACGGATACAGCATTGCGTACGATGCTTCCGGCAACATTTATCTTGCCGGTTACACCAGCGACAGCACCAGCGCGATTTTTACTTCGGGCGGATTTCAAAATGCCTATGGCGGAGGCGCCAACGATGCCATGCTTATTAAGTTTGACTCAAGCGGCAATCGCCTATGGGCAACGTATTACGGAGGAACCGGTGATGACCAGGGATATGCTGTAACCACCGATGCATCCGATAATGTTTATATAACAGGATACACAAGCGGTGCGAATGGCATTGCAACCGCAGGCGGATTTCAAAATACTTCCGGAGGAGGCAATGATGCTTTCGTTGCAAAGTTTGATGCAAGCGGCAACCTTCTTTGGGGAACTTACTATGGTGGCAACCGATCAAGTTACGGACAAGCATTGGCAGTGGATAATGCAGACAATTTATATTTGGGAGGATACACCAACGATACACTCACCGGATCCATCTCCTCTGGCGGATTTCAGAATCTAAACGGAGGCGGAACGTATGACGCATTCCTTGTAAAGTTTGATGCCAGCGGCAGCCGCTTATGGGGAACTTATTATGGCGGTTCAGGAACAGAAGCGCCCAATCCTCCTGTTGTGGGAGCAAACATTGGTCTTGCCATAGATGCTGCTGACGCAGTTTACATGACTGGAAATACAACAAGCAACAACGCTATCTCTTCAAGCAATGGAGTATATCAGCCTGTTTATGGAGGCGGAACAGATGCTTATCTTGTAAAGTTTGATGCAAGCGGAACAAGAATTTGGGGAACTTATTTCGGAGGTGGCAGTGGTGATCAGGGGCACAGCGTTGCGGTATATCAAAACATTCTTTTTTTATCCGGAAGAACCGCGAGCAACAGCGGCATCGCTACGGCTGGCGCGTATCAAACAACGTACGGAGGCGGAACGTATGATTCTTTCCTTGCACGATTTGATACAAGCGGAGCAATCACATGGGGAACCTATTATGGCGGAGGAACTCAGGAATGGGGATTATCTGTTACCACTGATGCCATGGGAAATATTTATCAGGCAGGACGCAGCAGCAGCAATGCAAACGTGGCGTCTTCAGATGGATTTCAAACAACCTTCGGTGGAAATGTGGATGCTTATGTGGTAAAGTTTGATACAAGCGGCACAAGATATTGTGCAACATATCTCGGAGGAACCGGTGGCGACTTTGCGTATGGAGTTACAGTAAGCGCGGGTAAAATTTATATGGCAGGATACACAGCAAGCAACAGCGGTATTGCTTCTTCAAACGGATACGATGATATTTATGGTGGCGGAGGCAATAACGATGCCTTCCTTGCAAAATTTTCTTCCTGTCTTGATGTAGCGCTCACCCCAACCGATGCGTTGTGCAACGGTAGCTGTGATGGAATGGCTGCTGCCAATCCGAGCGGTGCAACCATGCTTCCGTATTCTTACCAATGGAGCAACGGGCAAACTACTCAAACAGCAACCGGACTTTGCGCTGGAACTTATTATGTAACGGTTAATGATGCCAACGGAAATTCACAAATAGATTCGGTTGTGGTGAATGAACCAGTTGCAATTTCTATTAATACGAACAGCACTCCTGCTACCTGCGGAAATGCTGACGGGGATGCAACGGCAAACCCATCGAATGGAGTTGCCCCTTACTCTTATTTATGGAATCCTTCCGGACAAACTACAACAACTGCTACCGGGATTGCAGCAGGAATTTATTCCGTAACAGTTACCGATGCAAACGGATGCACACAAACAGCACAGGTAATTGTAAATAATAATTCTACTTTGGGAGCAACTATTACTTCGCAGGCAGATGTATCCTGCAACGGAGGAAATGATGGCAGTGCAACTGTAACTGCCACTTTGGGAACTTCTCCTTACACCTATTCATGGTCTCCATCCGGAGGAACAAGTTCAACCGCAACCAACCTTTCTGCAGGAAATTATAACTGCACTGTTACGGATGCTGGCGGATGTATTGTTATTCAATCCGTCACCATTAATGAGCCTGTTGTTTTAGCTGCAACTGCATCTAATGGCATTACGATTTGTATGGGCGACAGCACCATGTTAAATGTAAATGCAACCGGAGGAACAGGCGCCTATACGTATGTATGGACACCCGTAGGAAGTTTGAACGACAACACGCTTTCTAATCCGATGGCTACACCAGGCGTTACAACTACATACACTGTTTTGGTGGTTGATGCCAACGGATGTTCTTCTTCAGATAATGTAACTATTACGGTTATGCCTGTTCCGGTAGCGGCTATCAGCGGAAGCAGCACCGCCTGTCTTGGAGATTCTTCCACGCTCATTGCCTCAGGAGGAATATTTTATATGTGGAATACCGGAGTAACCACTGCATCAATTTCAATTTCTCCTATATCAAACACAACCTACACAGTGATTGTAAGCAACGGAGGTAATTGTTCTGATACAGCAATAATTTCTATTACTGTAACAACTCCTCCAACAGTTTTTATGTTAGCACCTACTAACGCAACCTGTTCATCTTGTGCGGACGGTAGTGCCGGAGCATTCGCAACCGGAAATCCTCCTTTAACCTATCTGTGGAGCAATGGAACCACCAATCAAATTGCTAACGGATTGCTTCCCGGCACCTACACAGTGTGTGTGACCGATGTGAACGGCTGTGCTAAATGCGACACGGTTACGGTGGGATTTACGGTTGGAATTATAAATACCGGTTCGCCCAACTTTGCAGTTTATCCTAACCCGTTTAGTGATATAACAACCATTTTCTTTGGAAATATTATTCCTCATGCTGAAGTGAAAGTGATGGATATGCTTGGAAAAGAAGTCCGGCAGGTGGTTGTAAATAATTCTGATAAAGCTATCATCAGCAAAAACAATTTGCGGAATGGAATTTACTTCATGAAAATAGTTTCTGAAGGAAATACTATTGGAACAGGAAAATTAATCGTTGAATAATGCTCGAGAACGAATACATAAGCAGGCAGATTGAAATTCAAAAATGGGAAATGGATTTTGACAGGCGGCAAATAGAAATTCAGAAACGGCAAAATGAACTTCAGGAGAAGCGGATGAAACTAGAGCAATGGGAAAACAAATTTCAGGGCAGGCATATAAACTTCATCATGGCAAACGGAATTGTAATAAAGACAAAATATACGTAAAACAGTTTCGATAGTAGATGGTCAGGAGTTGGCAGTGAATACGCAGGAGTTGGCAGTGAACACGCAGGAGTTGGCAGTGAACACGCAGGAGTTGGCAGTGGACACGCAGGAGTTGGCAGTGGACACGCAGGAGTTAGCAGTGGACACGCAGGAGTTAGCAGTGGACACGCAGGAGTTGGCAGTGGACACGCAGGAGCTGGCAGTGGACACGCAGGAGTTGGCAGTGGACACGCAGGAGTTGGCAGTGGACACGCAGGAGTTGAAAAATTGAAAATATTGAGCGTAGCATTAAAAACAGAGTAAAAAAAAATAACTTCAAACCTTAAACTAAGGATATGTTCAAAGAAGCATCCATACGCGAGCCACTCATTTTAGGAGATAAAATTTCTTATCATCAGATTACTGAAGATGTTGCCCGCCCGGTTGAAGGAAAAGCAAATAAAATGTGGTGGGGAGCATTTACAGTTGCTTTTCTTGCCATGCTCTGGGGATTCGGCTGTCTTGCGTACACTGTGGGAACAGGAATCGGTGCATGGGGAGCAAACAAAACCGTGGGCTGGGCTTGGGACATCACCAACTTCGTTTGGTGGATTGGTATCGGTCATGCTGGAACACTAATCTCGGCTGTGCTTCTTTTATTTCGTCAGCGATGGAGAATGGGAATCAACCGCTCTGCAGAAGCAATGACCATCTTTGCCGTAATCTGCGCGGCAATTTTTCCCGTGTTTCACATGGGGCGTGTGTGGCTGGCTTACTGGGTAATGCCGATCCCCAACCAGTTCGGTTCTCTCTGGACAAACTTCAACTCACCGCTTTTGTGGGACGTATTCGCTATCATGACTTACTTTACCGTATCAGTCGTCTTCTGGTATCTCGGATTGATTCCTGACTTTGCCATGATTCGCGACCGCGCTAAAGTGGCAGGAAATAAAATGCGCGAAATGATTTATCAGATTCTTTCTTTCGGCTGGAGCGGAAGAGTAAAAGACTGGGTTCGATTTGAAGAAGTTTCTCTCGTTCTTGCCGGGCTTTCAACACCGCTTGTGTTTTCGGTTCATTCTATCGTTTCAATGGACTTCGCCACATCCATAGTTCCGGGCTGGCACACCACTATTTTCCCGCCATACTTTGTTGCGGGTGCCATCTTTTCAGGATTCGCTATGGTGCTCACGCTCGTTCTCATCATGCGTAAAGTGTTGTCTCTCGAACATTATGTAACGGTGAAGCACATCGAATATATGAACATAATTATTATGCTCACGGGTTCTCTCGTTGGCATTGCCTATCTCACAGAGTTTTTCATTTCATGGTATTCAGGAGTGGAATATGAGTCGTACGCTTTTGTTAACCGGGCATCGGGTCCGTACTGGTGGGCATATTGGAGCATGATGACCTGCAATGTGATTTCTCCGCAGCTATTCTGGTTCAAAAAAATCCGCACCAATCTGATGGCGACATTTATTCTTTCTATCGTGGTGAATACAGGAATGTGGTTTGAGCGTTTTGTAATCATCGTTACTTCGCTTCACAGAGATTATCTTCCATCCAGCTGGACAATGTATCATCCCACCTGGATTGAAGTAGGAATTTTTATCGGCACATTAGGATTTTTCTTCACCGCATTTTTGACATTTTCACGCGTGTTCCCTGTAATTGCACAAAGCGAATTGAAAACAATCATGAAAATATCGAGCAAGGTTTTTAAAAACAAAAACGATAACCATCCTCATTAATATTTATGAGTACAAAATCAATACACGCAATTTACGATGACGATGAGGTGCTGGTAAGCGCGGCAAAGAAAATTCATGCGGCTGGAATCAGCGTGAAAGAAGTCTTCACACCTTTTGCGGTACACGGACTTCCGGAAGCGCTTCACGTTCCCCGAACGCGCATCGCAATATGCGCATTCCTTTATGGCTTGACAGCGTTGGGCTTGAGCTGTCTCGGAGTGTGGTATATGATGATTCATGATTGGGCGATGGATGTTGGAGGCAAACCCAACTGGACTTTTTATCACAATGTTCCTGCCTGGATACCTGTCTTGTTTGAGTTTACCGTGTTCTGCGCAGCGCATTTTATGTTCTGGACGCTTCTTTTCAGAAGCTGGATTTTCCCTGGCGTGAAACCGAAAAATCCTGACCCACGGACAACAGACGATAAATTTTTGATGTGGATTGAAACAAATGATACAGATAAGGTTTCACGATTGCTGAGAGAAACCGGAGCGAGTGAAATAAAAATAGTTTAATACAAGTACAAAGTATTAAGTATAAAGTATTATGAAAGGAAAATTTCAAAAATGGTTAAACGTAGGTAAGTTGTACTTTGTACTTTGTACATCGTACATAATACTTGCTTCTTCCTGCAACAATGTTCCTAACAGTCCGGGATGGGAATACATGCCCGACATGTACCGCTCATCTTCGTACGAAACAAATTCGGGTAATTCCATTTTTACCGATAGTTTGACTGACCGCAAACCGGTTCCCGGAACCATTTCTCAGGGTTGGATTCCTAACTCGGAATTTTCTGCAATGAAAGTTCCTTATCCTTACAAGAACGATAGTTTGGGTTATGAACTTGCCGGGCAGAACCTGAGAGATCCTTTTCCTGCTTCTCCTGAAATTATTGGTCAGGGAAAAATTCTTTTTGAGAAATATTGCATTCATTGTCATGGTGCATCAGGGCAAGGTGATGGAGCCGTGGTAACTGCCGGAAATTTTCCTCCTCCTCCTGCTTACAATGGTGCGCAGTTGAAAAACCTTCCTGAAGGAAAAATGTTTCATACACTTCAATACGGAAAAAATATGATGGGTTCTCATGCATCGCAGCTTACTGTTGAAGAGCGATGGAAAATTATCCGTTATGTTCAGACCTTGCAAAACCCAGGCGGTGTTGCAACAGCGGTTGTTCCTGCAGATTCAACCAAGAAAGGAAACAGGGCATCTGTTTCAATACCTGCCGATTCAACTAAAGAAAATACAGTAACAGATAAAAAGTTATAAGGAAGTATGAGTTCAAATTATATATTCTCCGACAAAACAAAAAAGATTCTCTACGCTATGATGGGCATTGGCTTGCTCGCTATTGTGTATGCGTTCGTGAGAGGAATTCCTATCCAGCGCGTTTGGGCGAATTTGCTCGTAGACATTTTCTTTTTCCTGTCCATCGGTCTGGGCGCCACTTTTTACATGGCGAAAAAATATGCTGCCGAAGCATCTTACGCCATTGTTTACAAAAGAGTGTATGAAGCCATCAGCGGTTATCTCCCCATTGGCGCATTGATGCTTGTGTTGTTTCTCATGATGGGATTTTTAGGTTTGCATCATATTTATAAATGGATGGATAAAAGCGTTTATGACACTGCGAGTGAACATTACGATAAAATCCTTGCTAACAAAGCTCCTTATTTCAATCCGGTATTTTTCTGGGGAAGGATATTATTTTTATTCGGCATGTTCATTCTTGCACAGCGCACGCTTCGTAAACGCTCACTCGAAGAAGATTTGACAGGTGATTTAGGTCTTCATAAAAAAAATATCACCACATCTGCATGGTTTCTGGTGCTTTTCGGATTTTTTTCTCCCGTAATTGTTTGGGATATTCTCATGTCAGTTGATACGCATTGGTTCAGCACCATGTTCGGATGGTATGTGATAGCAGGTTTCTGGTGCACCACCATGATTACAATTATGTTATTCTCGCTTCATCTCAAAGATAAAGGACATCTCGAAGAAATGAACGACAATCATTTTCATGATTTGGGAAAATGGGTTTTCGCCCTGAGTTTTTTGTGGACGTATACTTTCTTCTGCCAGTTCATGCTGATATGGTATGCTAACATTCCTGAAGAAGTAACTTATTTCCAGGATAGAATAAGTTTAATGGGGTATCGTCCATTATTCTGGATAATGTTCTTCGTTAATTTTGCTTTGCCGATGATTATGCTTATGTCGCGCGATGCAAAACGCAACGCAACATTTTTGAAAATAGTCGGAGGCATCCTTATATTCACTCATTGGCTGGATATTTATGTAATGGTAATGCCCGGAACGGTTGGAAGTAACTGGCGCGTGTTCAGCCCGCTTGAACTTGGATTGTTCATTGGCTTCGCTGGATTATTTTTGTTTGTAGTGCTTGGACAATTAGCGAAAGCTCCTATTATAGTACAGAAACATCCTTTACTGGACGAGAGCAAACATCATCAGATATAATTAAGGATTTAGGAATTAGGATTAAGGATTTTAAAACCAAACGGCAATGAATAAAGAAGAACTAAAAAAGAGAACAAAAGTTTTTTCAATTAAAGTTTTTAAGTTTTTGAAAACTCTTCCACAAGGAAAAGATGTTGATATTATTTCCTATCAACTCTTCAAAGCATCTTCTTCTGTGGCTGCAAATTATAGAGCAACTTGTAGAAGTAAATCATCAGCAGATTTTTTGAATAAACTTAAAGTGGTTGATGAAGAAGCCGATGAAAGTTTGTTTTGGTTAGAGTTTATTGATGAGTTGGGATTGGAATGTAATAAAATGGAATTAGAATATTTAAAGAAGGAAGCAAATGAATTAGTTTCAATTTTTTCTTCAGCAATTAAAACAATTAAATCTAAAAATGGTGTTGACAAATCCTTAATCCCAAATCCTTAATCCTAAATTGTATTGATATGATAACATTACTTACCTGGGCAGTCATCATTCTTATTATAGTTGCAGTATTTCGCCTGATGAAGATAAATGAACTTGCGTCAGCGCTTCGTGGAGGAAAACCACAATGGGAAGTGACGGAAAGCGATAACCGAATGAACGCACGCATGATGCTTCTGTTTATGTTTGCGTTTTTTATTTTCTGTTTCTGGATATTTTTTAAAACCAAAGACAAACTTTTACCTATCGCGGCTTCTGCGCATGGAGCGCAAACGGATTGGCTGTTGAATTTTAATTTTATAATTATTACCATCGTAGCCTTTGTTACAAATTTTCTGCTCTTTTACTTTGCTTTCAGATATTATAAAGGAAAGAAAAACGACACCGCCACTTTTTTCTCCGAAAGCCACAAATTAGAACTCATCTGGACAACTGTTCCCGGCATTGTGCTTGTTGTAATCATCTTTCTCGGAATCAAAACGTGGAACAACATTACATCGCCTGCCGAAGGAGAATCAATCGTCATGGAGTTATATGCAAAGCAGTTTGACTGGACAGCGCGCTATGCGGGCAAGGATAATATTTTAGGAAAAAGAAATTTCAAACTCATTACCGATACCAACCCGATGGGTCTTGATGCCTCTGACCCCAATGGAAATGATGACATAGTTGTTCACAATGAATTTCATATTCCTAAAGGAAAACAAATTGATTTCAAATTGGGTTCTCGCGATGTAATCCACAGCGCGTACATGCCTCACTTTCGCACCCAAATGAACTGCGTTCCCGGAATGACCACCTCGCTTCATTATGTGCCCACCATCACTACTGAAGAGATGAGAAAAAATCCGAAGGTAATTAAGAACGTTAAAGAAATAAATGAGATTCTTGCGAAGAAAGGAGAAGACCCCTATGAGTTTAACTATCTGCTTCTTTGCAATAAAATATGCGGGCTCAGCCATTACAATATGCAAATGAATATTGTGGTTGATGAACCTGCGCAATATGAAGCATGGCTCAGCAAACAGAAAACAGTTGGAGAAAGTATGACTGCGGAAATAAAAACAGAAAGTAGTAATATGATTGCAGAAAACAAGTAATTAACCTGAACTTAGATTTTAAACTTTAGATATATTATGTCACACGACCTTGCACACGATCCCTCACATGTTGAACATCATCAAGAGGAGAGTTTTATCTCCAAGTATGTTTTCAGCATGGATCATAAAATGATTGCGCGGCAATTTCTTGTCACTGCCATCATCATGGCGGTAGCCGCAATGATAATGTCCACTCTTTTTCGTTTGCAAATTGCCTGGCCCGATGAAAAATTTGCGATTATGAACTGGCTTTTAGGTGACAAATGGGCTCCTGGTGGAAAAATGTCCCCCGAAATTTATTTGGGTCTTGTCACCATTCACGGAACCATTCTCGTATTCTTCGTTCTCACAGGCGGCTTGAGCGGAACATTTGCCAATCTGTTAATTCCTTATCAGGTGGGAGCGCGCGATATGGCTTCACCTTTTCTGAACATGCTTTCTTTCTGGTTCTTCTTTGTCGGAGCCATCCTCATGCTTGGCGGCATGTTTCTTCCCACAGGACCAGCAGCACCTGGCTGGACAATTTACCCTCCGTTAAGCGCTCTTCCTCAGGCGATGCCCGGCTCAGGAATGGGAATGACGGTGTGGCTCATCAGCATGGCTTTGTTTATTATTTCGGCACTGCTCGCGGGCTTGAATTACATTATCACTGTATTAAATCTCAGAGCAGTTGGAATGACCATGATGCGTTTGCCTCTTACGGTTTGGGCTCTTTTCGTGACAGCAATTCTTGGCGTGCTTTCTTTTCCTGTTCTTCTTTCGTGTGTGCTTCTTTTGATTTTTGACAGAGTGCTCGGAACAAGTTTTTATCTCTCGGATATTTACATTAACGGAACGCCATTAGAACATTCAGGAGGAAGCCCTATTCTTTTTCAGCACCTTTTCTGGTTTCTGGGACACCCCGAAGTGTACATCATCATTCTTCCGGCACTCGGGCTGATGTCAGAAATTATTTCCACTAACTCACGCAAACCTATTTTCGGATACAGAGCAATGGTCGGAAGTATTCTTGTTATCGCTTTGCTTTCGTTTGTTGTTTGGGGTCATCATATGTTCGTTACCGGAATGAATCCATTCCTTGGTTCTGTATTTGTATTTACTACCGTTCTCATTGCCATTCCTTCAGCAGTGAAAGCGTTCAACTATATAACAACTTTATGGAAAGGAAGTATTCGTTTTACTCCCGCCATGATGTTTGCCATTGGTGCGGTGTCCACGTTCGTCACAGGCGGAGTTACCGGAATTATTCTTGCCGATGCTGCACTGGATATCAACCTTCACGATAATTATTTTGTGGTGGCACACTTTCATATTGTGATGGGGCTTTCTGCTATCCTTGCCATGTGCGGAGGTGTTTATCACTGGTTCCCGAAAATGTATTTGCGCATGATGAATAAAAAATTAGGATATGCCCACTTCTGGCTTACGTTTATTTCTGCTTATGGAGTATTTTTCCCGCAGCACTTTCTCGGATTGGCAGGCGTTCCCCGAAGATATTACACCAACTCCGCCTTTCCGATATTTGAAAACTTAGTGGACATTGAGCAGATGAGCACCTGGTTCGCCATTCTTGGAGCTTTAGCCCAGTTCATTTTTATATTTAATTTTTTCTACAGCATGTTCAGAGGAGACCGAGCACCGAAAAATCCATGGGGCTCCAACACGCTTGAATGGACTGTTGATATCGGGCATCATCACGGCAACTGGGGACCCAATCTTCCGGTAGTTCACCGCTGGGCGTATGATTACAGCAAGCCGGGTGCGAAGGAAGATTTCATTCCACAAACTGTCCCGCTTGAACCGGGAGAGCAGGATGAAGGGAAATAGCCCACCCCAGCCCTCCCAAAGGGAGGGAGAAGCAAATCTTCTTTTCTTCCGGAAGAGAAGAATGAAAAAAACAAAATCAATGCCATGAAACAGTTCTTTCCCCTTTGCTTCGGGAAGACAGGGATGGGATTTTTATTTTTCTTTCTCCCTTCCCTTTGGGAAGGGTCGGGGATGGGCTGCCATTCACAGGTTTTTGATTCCATTTCTTCTTCCTTGCATAAAAAACCAAGATTCATAGTAGGATTTGCCACCAAAAGCACGTTCATCAACGGATTCCGATCACCGATTTTTACTGCGCGGGTCGGATTGGATTTTAATCATACGGTAAGAGTTGGAGCCGGAGTAAGCTGGCTGAAGCTTTCTCCTTATGATTCAGAAAGAGAAAACTCTCCTTTCTATCTTGACAAAATTTTTTCTGACTCCGCAGGAATCCATGTTGTTCACCCTGCGCTTGATTTCAGGTATATGAATGTTTTTTTTGAATATGTATATTATAATTCAGGCAAATGGCAATTCAGCGTGCCGCTGCAATTAGGAGCGGGAGATTCAAAATATAAATACAATTTTAATGGGAAGAGCATTACTGAAAACAGGCATTGGGTTCTGATATATGAACCAGCGGTATCCGGGCAATATAAAATAACCAAATGGTTTGGAGTTGGACTGGATGTAGGGTTGCGCATCATGCTGGTCACCAATAAAAATATCGGCTATAAATTCAACTCGCCTATGTATGACGTGCGTGCTGTAATTTTTTGGGGAGAACTGTTTAGAATAGTGTTTCCGAAAAAATACATGAGGTAACGTGTTTCACAGCATTCTCAAGATGATAGCCCAAAATGTATTCATTTATAAAAAATTCAAAATCAAGATATTTTTTTAGTTACACAAGGATTATTCAAATAATATGTGTCTGAGATTTGAAATGAAAATGGATGAATGGAGTGGGGAAAATGTATGGAAATGGAATGGGATGTGTATATTTGCAAGTGGAAATTAATCACACTACTACAGAAAGATTTCTCCGCTACGTTCAGATTGATACGCAGTCTGACCCTGATTCTCCATCCTGTCCTTCTACCGAAAAGCAAAAAAATCTTGGAAAAGTTTTAGTAGAAGAATTACTTAAGATGGGAATTTCTGACGCGCACATGGATGAGTATGGATATGTTTACGCGACTCTTCCCTCCAATACAAATAAAAAAGTTCCTGTCATTTGTTTTTGTTCGCACATGGATACTTCACCTGATTGTTCGGGAAAAGATGTGAAGCCTATTGTGCATAAAAACTACAACGGAAAAAACATCTCCCTACCCGCTTCAACGGACGGACAAAAAGTAATTCTTTCTCCGAAGGACCATCCCGATTTGTTGAATCAAATTGGGAATGATGTTATCACTGCTGACGGAACAACTCTTTTAGGTGCAGACAACAAAGCAGGACTTGCAGAAATTATGGACGCAGTTCATCATCTTTTGAAGAATCCTGAAATAAAGCACGGCACAATAAAAATTCTTTTCACACCCGATGAAGAAATCGGAAGAGGCGTTGACAAAGCCGATATGAAAAAGCTCGGTGCCGAATTCGGTTATACAATTGACGGAGAAACGTTAGGTCATATTGAAGACGAAACTTTTTCTGCGGATGGAGTTACGATAACGATTAATGGCTTCAGCACACACCCCGGTTTCGCGAAAGGGAAAATGCAGAGCGCTATTAAAATCGCTTCTGAAGTGATTGAAAAACTTCCCAAGAAAAAACTTTCACCTGAAACTACCGAGAAGAAAGAAGGATTCATTCATCCGACCTCCATGAGCGGAACGATTGAGAAAATGGTTTTAAAATTTATCATCCGGGATTTTTCTGAAAGCGGATTGAAAAAACACGAAGCATTTCTGAAGAAGCACACAAAAAACATTCTGAAGAAACTTCCCAAATGCTCTTATCAATTCGAAATTCAGGAGCAATACCGAAACATGAAAAATGTTTTGAAAAAAAATCCTCAGATAGTTGAATACGCACTTGAAGCAACCAAACGAAGTGGAATCGCACCCGTTCGCTCCAGCATTCGCGGAGGAACAGATGGATCCCGACTTTCTTACATGGGGCTTCCCTGTCCAAATATTTTTGCAGGTGAACACGCCTTTCACTCCAAGCAGGAATGGGTTTCTGTTTACGATATGCAAAAAACAGTAGAGACGATTGTAAATCTCTGCGCTATCTGGGAAGAGAAATCGTAATATTGCAGAATGCAATCTCAAAAATCCAGACCACTCTTTCTTTTTTACATTCTGGTCGCCTATGTTCTCCTTCAATTCATGTGGTGGAGTTATTTAATGATTGAGCAGAATAACGAAATCTACCAACTGAAAAGCACCATCAACCTGCTTCACCACGAAGACCCGCAGTTGGTGATTGAACAAGGAAACGAATTGGAAAAAAAACTTCATGCGCGCTGGATGATGATTGCGGGAGAAGGATTAGTTTTTCTTGTTTTGCTTTCAGTTGCTTTTTTCAGGGTGAGAAATACATTTAAGCTCGAAGCCGAACTTTCATCCCAGCAAAAAAACTTCATGCACTCCATCACACATGAACTTAAATCACCCATTGCATCTGTCAAACTCGCTATAGAAACTCTATTGAAACGCAACCTTGAAAAAGAAAAACAAAAAGAAATACTTGCCAATGCACTAAGCGATACAGACAGATTAAATAATCTTGTGGATAACATTCTGCTTTCCGCGCAGATTGAAAACAAAAGCTATCATATTCAAAAAGAGAAAATCAATCTTTCAGAATACACGCTTGAACTTCTCGGAAAAATTATTCAAACAAATAATTCTCACAGCATTGTACAATCAATACAACCGAATGTTTTTTCCGAACTGGATAAATCCAGCTTCACTTCCATCTTTCTGAATCTGGTTGAGAATGCTATGAAGTATTCTCCCGATGGTTCCATGATAAAAATCATTCTCGCAAAGAAAGAGAACAGTGTAAATTTGTCGGTGCACGATGAAGGCGTTGGGATTTCTGAGGAGGAAAAACAAAATATCTTCAACAAGTTTTACAGAATAGGGAATGAAGAAACTCGCAAAACAAAAGGAACCGGATTGGGATTATATATTGTGAAATATTTGACAGAGCTGAACGGAGGAAATATTTTTGTAAAAAATAATTCTCCGAGAGGAACTATTTTTGAAATCGTATTCAATGGCTAAGAAACTCGCGCTCATAATTCTTGACGGCTGGGGCATCGGTGATAAATCGAAAGCAGATGCCATTGCAAATTCTAAAACTCCTTTTTACGATTATCTTCTGAAAACATATCCTCACTCTGAACTCTTAACAGACGGAGAAAATGTTGGTTTGCCCGAAGGGCAAATGGGAAATTCAGAAGTAGGACATCTGAACATTGGAGCCGGAAGAATTGTGTATCAGGATTTAGCTAAAATAAATAAAGCTGTCCGCGAAAAAACGATAGACACAAATCCTGTTCTGCTTGAAGCGCTGGAGTATGCGAAGAAAAATAACAAGTCGCTTCACTTGATGGGACTTCTTTCTCCCGGAGGAATTCATTCTCACGAACAGCATCTTTACAAACTCTGCGACTTAGCAAAAGAACACGGAATCAAAAATCTTTTCATTCACGCTTTCATGGACGGAAGAGATTGTGATCCAAAAAGCGGATTGAAACATATTCAGAATTTAGAAAAACACCTCCACTCTTCTCCCCCATCGGGGGAGATAAGAGAGGGGGCTCAGATTGCTACAGTATGCGGAAGATATTACGCGATGGACCGGGACAAACGCTGGGAAAGAATCAAACTTGCTTATGATATGCTGGTGAACGGCACAGGTAAAAAATTCTCCAGCGCGATTGAAGCAGTAAAAAGTTCTTATGAAGAAAAAGTGACGGATGAATTCATTAAGCCATGTATAATTTCAGAAGAGGGAAAAATAAAAGAAGGAGATGCAGTTATCTGCTTCAACTTCCGCACAGACCGTTGCAGGGAAATGACAACCGTGCTTACTCAAAAAGATTTTCCTGAATTCGGAATGAAAACTGTTCCTCTACATTATGTAACCATGGCTCGTTACGATAGTACATTTAAAAATGTTCATGTAATTTTTGAAAAAGATAATCTATCTATGACGCTGGGAGAAGTCTTATCTCTTGCAGGCAAAAAGCAAATTCGTATTTCAGAAACAGAAAAATATCCACACGTTACTTTTTTCTTTTCTGGGGGACATGAAAAAGAATTTGATGGAGAGAAAAGAATCATGATTCCTTCACAGAAAGTTGCTACCTACGATTTAAAACCTGAAATGAGTGCCGAAGGTGTGACAGAAGCAATAGTTACAGAACTGAAAAAACCTGAAACAGATTTTGTTTGTTTGAACTTTGCAAATCCCGATATGGTTGGGCATACAGGAGTTTTTTCTGCTGTACAAAAGGCAGTTGAAACCGTTGACGCCTGCAACAAACGGGTGGTGGAAGCGGGAATTGAAAACGGATATTCCTTCATCATCATTGCCGACCACGGCAACGCAGAGTTCATGATTAATCCTGATGGCTCGCCCAACACAGCACACACTACCAATCCTGTCCCTTGCATATTGATTGATACCGATTACAAGAAAATCTCTAACGGAAAATTGGCTGACCTCGCTCCTACGATTCTAAAAATAATGGGAATTGCAATCCCGAAGGAAATGACGGGGAACTCTTTAGTGTAAAAAATAGTTCTGGGCTGACTTCTACCTCAACTTCATTTTGTAATAATTATTTTTTTCAGAGAAGCGCCCTGTTCTGTATTGAGTTTCAGGTAATACAATCCTGAAGGCAATGCCTGAAGATTGATTTCGCGTATCAACTCATTTTTTGTTTCGAAAACTTTTTCTCCCATAGTATTGTACACATCCACCGATTGGATTTTAAGTTCGGGATTTTTAATGGTGAGAAAAAACATTCCGCTTCCGGCAGAAGGATATACTGCCATATCGCTCTCAGAATTATATTCGCTGACAGAACTGGCAGGAGAGCAGGATCCATATTCCCAAAAATCATTTTTATAATTGCCATCATACCCTAAACAAATGTATCCGCAGGTTCCGATACCAAATCCAAAAGCAGTATATCTTGCCGAGCCGCCAAAGTTTGCTTTTTGTGTCCATGTATTTACACCAGGGTCGTATTCCCAGAAATCATTTTTGTAAGCGGCATCGTTTCCTGTTCCAATATATCCCTTGCTGCCAACGCTGAAACCAACAGCGAAGGTTCTTGCCGTTCCGCCAAAATTTGTTTTTTGTACCCAGCTATCAGAAGAAGGATCATATTCCCAGAAATCATTTAGCTTGGCATTGCCCGGACCTGTTCCTGTGCCGATGTATCCTTTGTTTCCTATGCAGAAACCCACTGCGTAATATCGTTGCACACCGCCAAATGCGGCTTTTGTTGTCCAGGTGTCGGTTGCCTGATTCCATTCATAAAGATCATTATAAATAAAGTTGCCGGCATCAATTCCGGCAGCTACATACCCTTTGCTGCCAATACTAAATCCCGTGGCATCTGACCTTGATATGGGAGCGTTTGCTTTTTGAGTCCAGGTATTTAAAGAAGGATCATATTCCCAGAAATCATTTTTTTTTGCGACATCTTTTCCTAATCCGATGTATCCTTTTGTTCCGATGCTAAAGCCCACTGCGCTTTCTCTTGCTGTGCCACCAAAGTTTGCTTTCTGAGTCCAGACATTTGTTGCCTGATTCCATTCCCAGAAATCATTTTTTTGAGAAGACATGTCTCTTCCAACTCCGATATATCCTTTGGTGCCTATGCTGAATCCGGTGGAGCCATATCTTGCCGTGCCGCCAAAGTTTGCCCTCTGCAACCATGTTTGAGAAAAACAATTGGAGAACAGAAAGATCATGAGGATGAGAGTGTAAATGTGTTTCATGATAGTTGGGATTAAGATTTATGTATGATAGGACTTTCGCAAGAAATTAAAAATGGAACACGGATAACACTGATTTGACTGATTTTCACTGATTTTATCTGTGCTTATCCGTATCATCCGTGTTATCTGTGTTCTATTCTTTCTAAAAATACTTTTTTGCGAAAGTCC
>JACRAM010000001.1 GCA_016213405.1 Bacteroidota bacterium | reverse complement strand
GTTTAATTTGAAGATGGGTCAATTTGAGAATTTGAAAATGAAGAGTATTGAAATCTATAATGTATATGGAGAAAAGATTTTCTACAATAATCATTTTCAAATTAACTCATCTTCAAATCTTCAAATTGATTTGAGTTCTCAACCCGATGGAATTTATTTTGTGCGCATCAACACCAGCGAGGGAATTATTTCAAAGAAGGTGGTGGTGATGAGGTAATGATTTTCTTCTCAATTACAATACCCCTTCATCATATGCGTTCTCACCAGAACGTCATCAAGCGAATGTAAAATACTTTGTCTTACTTTGCGGTATGATTAAAGCAATTCAAGAAACCTCAAGCGAAAAAAACTTCTTCGCCAAAAAAGAGTTTCTCCTACTTTTCCTCATCCTTCTTTTTGCATTCATTGCTTTCTTTCCCTCTCTTAAAAACGGATTTAATAATTGGGATGATGAACCCTATATAACAAGCAATAAATATCTTGAACTTACGAAAGAAAATGTTTTACATTCTTTTTTAAAAGGAGAACATCATCCTATGTATGTTCCTCTTACAGCACTGTCACATTCCATTGTTCATTATTTTGCCGGAATGCGGCCGTTTCTTTACCACTTAGTAAATGTCCTTATTCATTTAGTGAATATTTCATTGGTATTTTTCTTTATCCAGTTGCTTTTCAAAAAAACAGAGACTGCATTGATAGTTTCTTTGCTTTTTGCTATTCATACCATGCAAGTTGAATCTGTGGCTTATGTTGCAGGTCGGAGAGATATTCTTTATGCAAGTTTTTTTCTGCTTACTCTGATTTTCTATTTGAAATACCTTATGAGTAATCGTAAGAAATTTTTAATCATCGGACTGATAGCTTTCATTTTTTCACTCTTATCAAAAGGGCAGGCAGTAATGCTTCCTTTTGTTTTAATAGCGATTGATTGGTTTTATTCAAGAAATATATTCAGCAAAAAAGTAATTATTGAAAAAATTCCGTTTTTTGTTCTTTCCCTTTTATTCGGCTTGGTAGTAGTTCACGTATTTAATACATCCTCATGGGCGCCAGATATAACACTTGAAGCCACATCTTGGACTAATCAGATTTTTGTTGCTACTTATGGTTTTACTAAATACTGCATGCTGCTTGTTGCACCAATTAACCTTTCCATAATTCATCCTTATCCTGATCTTGTGAACGGATTTCCTTTTTATTATTGGCTCTGTTTGATTTTTGTTATCGGTTTTTTTATTCTGCTTGTCAGGAAAATAAAAACAACAGATTCGATTTTAAAGATGGTTGTCTTTGGACTCATGTTTTTCATCATTAATATAGCTCTTGTCCTTCAGATAATTCCCAATAGCTATTCCATAATCAATGAGCATTATGTTTATATCGCTTCAATTGGTTTTTTTATTCTTCTCGCTGCACTATTTGAAAAATGTTCAAAGGAAAAAACATCGAAGAATATTTTCACTGCAATATTTTCAGTTTATCTTTTGATTCTTTCTGTCAATACATTCAATCGCTGCAAGGTCTTTAGAGATAGTATCACGGTTTGGTCGGATGTGCTGAAAAAATACGATGACTCCTACGTTGCGTTTTATAATCGTGGCGTTGCATACAAAGATTTGAATGAATATAAAAAAGCCATAATTGATTTTAATAAATCAATCGAAATGAGACCAGAATATGACAGAGCGTATACGAACAGGGGAGCGATAAGAGTTATTTTGGGAGATTATAATGGCGCGATTGAAGATTTCAACCAAACCATTAAACATAATCCGCACGATACAACTGCTTTGTTCAATCGTGGAAATGCGAAAGCTTATATTAGAGATTTCAAAGGGGCAATTGAAGATTACAACAAAACAATTGAATATGGAAAGATTGACTTTGAAGCTATAAACTGGCGTGGTAAAGCTAAATTCTATTCCGGTGATTTTCAAAATGCAATTAAAGACTTCAATAGTTGTATTGTCATGGGAGATACTTCTGCTGATGTACGTTTTAATCGTGGTAGTGTATTGGCTAATGTTTCCGAACTTAAATTGGCTATTATGGATTTCAACAAGGCAATTGAATTAAATTCTAATTATGATAATGCATACCTCAATCGTGGGTTGGTAAAAATTAATTTAGATGATAAAGATGGAGGATGTACGGATTTACGGAAAGCGATTACCCTCGGAAACACTGCGGCAAAAGAACAGTTGGGAAAATTATGCGGGAAATAATGCACCTATGATGATAATTCATTATCTCCTATATAAAAGCAGTTCAATCTGCAACTTGTAAGTGATATTTCCCCAACCTGATGGAATTTATTTTGTTCGGATAATTACAGAAAAAGGCATTGTTTCAAGAAAGTGGTGGTGCTGAGGCAAAGATTTTCACAAAACCTCTCTTTTTATTTCTCCTTCATTCTTAATTTGAGGGTTGAATACCCCCCAATAAAAAAAAACACTTTTTTATTTGTTTGTTATTTCAGAGTTACTACCTTTACTCTCTCAAAACAACAGATGCAAACAGATTAAAAAACAGATGTAAACGGATGTTATCCGTATGAATCTTTTTCAATCCGTCTGCATCAAAAAAAAACACTATGAAAAAAACATTACTCACTTCACTTGTTTCGTGCGTTGTAATGATTGCCTGCCAAAGCGCATTTGCTCAAAGCACCATTATTGCCACCACGCTAAGCCCTTCGGGGCACATCCGGTGCAGCACTATGGAAAACCTTGAAATGCTGAAACAACAAGATCCCGGACTGGAAGCACGCATGGCAGAAATGGAAGTAGAAACTCAGCGGATTATTCAACAGAATAAAAAAAATCCAACCACTCAATCTACGCTCTACACCATTCCCGTTGTCTTTCATGTGGTTTATAATACAGCGGCTCAGAATGTTTCGGATAACTGCCTGAATGCACAGTTGGCAGTGCTGAATGCCGATTACAGAAAATTAAATACCGATTGGACAAAAGTAACTCAGCCGGGGTGGGCGGCATTGGTGGCAGATTGCGAAGTTAATTTCTGCCTTGCCACAAAAGATCCTGCAGGCGCTGCTACAACCGGCATCACCAGAACTTCAACCTCTGTTACTTCTTTCTCCACCAACAATGCTGTAAAATATACCGCACAAGGAGGGTATGACGTTTGGGACCGAACCAAATATCTGAATATATGGGTTTGCAATCTCGGAGGCGGGCTTTTAGGATACGCGCAGTTTCCGGGCGGTGCCGCTGCCACTGATGGGGTTGTAATTAATTATGCCTACATGGTTGGCTCTGCCGGCTGCGGAATTGCTCCGTATAACCTCGGAAGAACCGCCACGCACGAAGTAGGACATTATTTAAATCTTTACCACATTTGGGGAGATGACGGAAGCGCCTGCACGGGAAGCGATCAGGTTACAGACACGCCCAATCAGGCATCAGAAAATTATACTTGCTGGGCTGCCGGAACCGTAAAAACAGATGCTTGCGCAACTGCTTCGCCCGGTTTTATGTGGATGAATTACATGGACTACACTGATGATGCCTGCATGTATATGTTCACCGCAGGGCAGAAAGCAAGAGTGCAGGCCTGTTTGTTTTCATCACGAAG
Source organism: Bacteroidota bacterium (assembly GCA_016213405.1). Taxonomy (NCBI): domain Bacteria; kingdom Pseudomonadati; phylum Bacteroidota; species Bacteroidota bacterium. The sequence continues at coordinate 19,176 of JACRAM010000001.1, read as the reverse complement.
CGGACTGAACACATCGGCTGCCACCAATTGCTCAGCCGTTGGAGTGAACGAGATTTCTTTAAACGATTATATTTCCATCTACCCCAATCCATCAACAGGAGAATTTTCAATCACTACCCTGTCAAACATCAATTCAATGGATGTGAAAGTTTACAATGCGATTGGAGAAGCAGTGGTTGCAAAGAAATTAAATGTTCCCGCATCCGGAGAAGCAAAAATTAATTTGAGCAGCAATCCGGATGGAATTTATCTTTTCCAGATAAAAACTTCAGAAGGAACCATTACCAAAAAGGTGGTGATTAACAGATAATAGATTTTTCTTTCTATTGAAAAAGCTCTGACAAGAAACGTCAGGGCTTTTTTATTTTACTTTTGCGAAAGATGAATAACCTTCTGACCCTATTAGAAAAATCACCAAAGCATCTTCGCGCAATTGCAGAAAAAGTTTTTGCAGAGAAAAGAATTTCTGCGGAAGAAGGAATTCTGTTATATAAGGAAGGCGAGATTGGTTTTCTTGGAATGCTTGCCAATCACGTTCGGGAAAAGAAGAACGGCAAGTATGCTTACTTCAACCGCAACCTGCACATCGAGCCCACCAACCTCTGCGTGTTCGATTGCAAGTTCTGCTCCTATTCGCGTTTGCTGAAACAAAAAAGCGATGCCGATGCCTGGGAACTGACAGATGAACAAATGCTGAATATGGTGAAGAACCACAAGCAGGACATTACCGAAGTACACATTGTTGGAGGCGTTCACCCGAAAATGGATTTATATTACTTCGCCAATCTGCTCAAACAGATAAAATCTTTCCGGCCAGACTTGCACATAAAAGCATTTACAGTGGTGGAACTGGAATACATGTTCCGCAAAGCAAAAGTTTCTTATGCTGATGGTTTGAAAATACTGAAAGAGCACGGGCTTGATTCCATTCCCGGAGGAGGCGCGGAGATTTTTGATAATGAAATCAGAAAACAAATCTGCGAAGACAAATGCACCTCTGACCAATGGCTGGAGATTCATGAAACAGCGCACACGCTGGGCATTCATTCCAACGCAACCATGCTTTACGGGCACATTGAAAAATTTGAACACCGCATTGACCACATGGAGCGGCTGAGAAAACTTCAGGACAAAACGCAGGGCTTCAATTGTTTTATCCCGCTGAAATTCAGAAATGCGAACAACCAGATGTCGCACATGAACGAAGTAAGCGTGATAGAGGATTTGAGAAACTATGCTGTGGCAAGAATTTACATGGATAATTTTCCGCACATCAAAGCGTATTGGCCCATGATAGGAAAAAACACCGCGCAACTTTCCCTTCAATTCGGAGTAGATGATTTAGACGGAACCATAAATGATTCCACAAAAATTTATTCCATGGCAGGAGCCGAAGACCAAAATCCATCCATGACAACCGAACAAATTATTGACTTGATTTCTCAGGCAAAAAGAATTCCGGCAGAACGCGATACCTTATATAATGTCATCCGAGACCATTCACTTTCCCCTGTAACGAATTGAAAATATCTCTATATTCGCCTCCTCCCAAAGGGACTCCTTCGGAGCTTAACAACAAAGTAAAAAATGGCAAACCACAAGTCAGCACAAAAACGCAATCGCGCCAGCGAAGCAAAACGCTCACGCAACCGTATCCGCAAGAATGCGGTGAAAATAATTGTAAAAAAAATCCGCCTGAACAAAGACAGAAAGAGCGCTTCAACAGATTTAATTGAAGCTTCTTCTCTTCTGGATAAACTCGCAAAGAACAACATCATTCACAAAAACAAGGCGGCAAATCTTAAGTCGAAACTTACAAGACACGTTAACACATTAAAATAATAAGAAGCCCCACCTAACCTCCCCGAAGGGGAGGAATAAAGAAAATACAAAAACCCTTCTCATTTGAGAGGGGTTTTTTACTTTAGCAAACAGTAGTAATGATTCTCCCCCCTTTGGGGAGAGAAAGAGAGGGGTGATGGAAGAAAAAACATTAACGATAAAAAACTGGGCGGAGGAAGACCGTCCGCGTGAAAAACTTCTTCTGAAAGGAAGGCATGTTCTCACCGATGCAGAACTCATTGCCATTCTCATCGGTTCAGGAACAAAAAACGAAACCGCAGTTGAACTGGCGAAAAGAATTCTTTCACAGTTTGAAAATAATTTGAACGAACTCGCAAAACTTTCTGTTCAGGATTTAATGAAGTTCAAAGGAATCGGAGAAGCAAAAGCGATATCTATAGTTGCAGCACTTGAACTTGGAAGAAGAAGAAAAGAAACTGAAACACTGAAGCGGGAAAAAATTATTTCAAGCAAGGATACATTTGAAATTTTCCGTGCGCAGTTTATGGATTTGCCTCATGAAGAATTTCATTTACTCCTGCTGAACCGGTCTAATTCCGTCATCAGAAAAGAATTTGTGAGCCGCGGTGGAATTTCGGGAACAGTAGTTGACCCGAAAATTATTTTCAAGATCGCACTGGAACATCTGGCAAGTTCCATCATTCTCTGCCATAACCATCCTTCAGGAAATCTCAAACCAAGCGCAGAAGATATTTCGCTCACAAAAAAAATAAAAGAAGCTGGAATCTATCTTGAAATCCCTATTCTTGATCATGTTATATTTTCTGATACGGGGTATTTTAGTTTTGCAGATGAGGGATTGATGTGAAAGCCCCACCCAACCTCCCCAAAGGGGAGGAGAAGAATTTGTACATTCGTAAAAATTATTTAAAGTCCTTCCCTTTGGGAAGGATTTAGGATGGGCATATGATTAAAATTCTCACCATCATCGGAGCTCGTCCACAGTTCATAAAAGCTGCAGCGCTGAGTCGTGCCATACGAAATAAATTTTCTGATAAGATAAAGGAAGTGATTGTGCACACCGGTCAGCACTATGACGATAATATGTCAAAGGTGTTTTTTGATGAAATGGAAATTCCAAAAGAAGATTATAATCTTTCGGTCGGCTCCTCTTCTCACGGAAAACAGACAGCTACTATGATTGCAGGCATTGAAGATCTATTGTTGAAAGAAAAACCTGATTGTGTGGTGTTATATGGTGATACAAATTCCACTTTAGCCGGAGCAGTAGCGGCTTCAAAGATTCATGTTCCGGTAGTACATATTGAAGCGGGGCTGCGCTCCTTCAACAAATCCATGCCCGAAGAAATTAACCGCATCGTTTGCGACCACTGCTCTACCCTTCTCTTTTCTCCTACAAAAATGGGTTACATAAATCTTCTTAAGGAAGGATTCCCGGAATTCAACCAGCGCCCGTTCACGGCAGATAATCCGAAAATTTATCACTGCGGAGACATCATGTATGACAACGCATTGTATTTTTCCCAACTGGCAGAAAAGAAATCTGATATTCTCAAACAGTATGAACTGACTGCGAACAATTATATTCTCGCCACTATTCACCGCGATAACAATACAGACAACCCCGAACGGTTCGCTTCCATTTTTCTTGCGCTGAATACGATTTCGAAAAAAAACAAACTGAAGATTGTTCTTCCGCTTCACCCGAGAACTTCCAAAGCGCTGCAAAGCAATCTGCGGAAAGAAGTGTATGATGCCATGCGCTCCAATCCGAATTTTGTGCTGATGCCTCCCGCTTCTTTCCTTGAAATGATTGTGCTGGAAAAAAATTGCATGCTCGTTTGCACCGATTCAGGAGGAGTTCAGAAAGAATCGTTCTTCTTTAAAAAACCCTGCATCATTCTGCGCCCGGAAACAGAATGGATTGAACTTGTGGAAAGCGGCACCGCCATCCTTACGGATGTTGACGAGCAAAAAATTCTATTTGCATTTACACAGTTCAGAAATAAAAAGGACCTCGTTTTCCCACCCCTATTCGGGAACGGTCATGCATCCGAATTCATCTGCGAAGAAATCGTGAAGAATTTTTCTAAAAGTTAATCGTTCCATTTACGATGCTTCTCATCTACACACATCAGGAAACCAATCGTGTTAAATACGCGTTCAATCTGATTTTCAAATCTGTTTTAGAAATTAATTTTGAAATAACTACTGATGCTGACAGATTTAAAAAATTTTCTGGGGCAAAAATCAGCTATACAATCAAACAAATTTCTGATGAAGTGTTTTTCCGAAGCAGTGGTTTGCTTTTTGAATCAGGGCTAAGAAGGATCACTGAACTGCCGACTGATTCGTTCGCCCTTTCTTTTTTCCTTGCTACACGCTACGAAGAATACAGTCTGTTTAAAGGAGATAAATACGGAAGGTTTTCAGCCAAGCAATCTCTTACATTTAAAAATAATTTTCTGCAAAAACCATTAGTAAATATCTGTGCAGAAGAAATTCGGAAAAATATTGCTGTTCGCTATCCTGATTTTTCTTTCCCCGTAAAAAAGTATTTATACACTCCAACTATTGACATTGACAATGCCTACGCCTATCTTGGAAAAAACGCGACAAGAAAATTGGGCGGATACGCAAAGGCGTTGATAAAATCTGATATGGATGATTTTTCAAAAAGAAAAAGAGTTCTGGCAGGAAAAGAAAGCGACCCATATGATACTTACGATTTGCAGTTTTTACTTCACAAAAAATATCATCTCAAACCTGTTTATTTTTTTCTGCTCGGAGATTGGGCTACAAACGATAAAAACCTTCCGCATACCCATCCATTGATGCAGACACTGATAAAAAATATTTCTCAAAAAAGTGAAACAGGTATTCATCCATCATTTGCCTCCAACCAGAATCCAGAGAAAATAAAAATAGAAAAAGGAAGATTAGAAAAAATAAAAAACGGGAACGTTACAAAAAGTCGTCAGCATTTTTTAATGCTGAAATTTCCGCAGACATGCAGAAATCTTATTGCTGCCGGAATTACAGATGACTACACAATGGGTTTTGCGGATGAAATCGGTTTTCGAGCTGGAATATGCACGCCTTATAAGTTTTACGATTTAGAGAAAGAAGAAGAAACAAATCTCACTATTCATCCCTTTGCAGTAATGGATGGCACATTAAATAATTACCTGAAGCTTTCACCTGAAGTGGCAATAGAAAAAGTAAAACAAATTGTTCAGGAAATAAAAAATGTGAATGGAGAATTTATTACCATCTGGCATAATGAAACGCTCAGCGACTGGCGAGAATGGAAAGGATGGAAAGAAATTTATGAAAAAATAATTCAGATTGCTCAATGATTCACTACCTGAAACATAAGGAGATTGACAAAAAGAAATGGGATGAATGCATTAGCAATTCTGTGAATACACTTATTTATGCATACTCGTGGTATTTGGATATTGTCTGCCCCAACTGGGAAGCCCTTGTTGAAGATGATTACAATGCCGTGATGCCACTGACTGCAGGAAAAAAATATGGAATAGAATATTTGTATCCTCCTTACTTCGCACAGCAATTGGGGGTTTTTTCAAAACAAAATATATTCAGAGAAAACGTGGAAGAATTTTTAAATGCTATTCCTGATCAATATAAATTCATGGAGATTAATCTTAATACTCAAAACACATTTGAGTTGCCGAGATTCCAAATAAAGAAGAATATTAATATTGAACTTCAGATGGATTCATCGTATGAATCACTTCGCAAAAAATTTTCTGAAGACACAAAACGCAATATCAAAAAAGCAGTCAAGCATGAAGTATGTCTTCAGAAAAACATTTCTCCTGCCGACTTAATCAGCATCTTCAGAAAAAATGCGGGAAAAAAGATAAATAATCTGACAGACAAAAATTACAAGGTGCTTTCAAACCTAATCAATACTTGCATGCAGAAAGGTCATGCAGAAGTGTGTGGAACTTTCTCCAGAGAAAATAAATTGTGCGCAGGAGTTGTTTGGCTCATCAAAAACAACCGAGCCATTTTTCTTTTTTCCGCCACGAACCAGCAAGCAAAAAAAACTGGAGCTATGTTTTTCTTGATTGACAAATTCATCCGAGAACATACAAATGAGAAAATAATTCTTGATTTTGAAGGATCAAACTTACCGGGACTTGCAAGATTTTACAAAGGATTCGGCTCAAGGGAAACTGTATATTTACAGATAAGAAAAAATAATTTGCCGAAAATTATTAAATGGATAAAAGGATAATGTATGGTTATTGAACTGGGAAAAGAAAATTCGCTACTAAATCAGTTCATTTCTGAAATGCGGGATGAAACGATTCAGAAAGACAGCATGCGCTTCCGCAGAAACGTGGAGCGCGTTGGAGAAATCTGCGCCTATGAAATTTCAAAAAAACTTTTGTGGGAGAAAAAAGAAATCACTACTCCTCTTGGAATTTCCGAGATGAATGTTTTGAAAGAACAGCCCGTGATTGCAACTATTTTGAGAGCAGGATTACCTTTCCATCAAGGTCTGTTAAATTATTTTGACAAAGCAGAAAATGCTTTTATCTCTGCCTACCGAAGACACCGCAAGGATGGAAGTTTTGATGTGCAGGTGGAATATATGGCATGTCCCGACCTGAATGGAAAAACCCTCATCCTCTGTGACCCGATGCTCGCGTCTGGGCAATCCATTGAACTTGTTTACAAAGCAATTCTGAGAAATGGTCGTCCGAAAAATGTTCATATCACTTCCATCATCGCCAGCACACAGGGAGTTGAGTATGTGCAAAAACATCTGCCGAACAATGTAACTATGTGGACTTGCGCCATTGACGAGGAACTCACCGCGCAGGCATACATCGTTCCCGGACTGGGCGATGCAGGCGATTTATCTTTCGGAGAAAAAATTTAATGCGATGTATGGATGAGAATGTAATTCACCTGCTGAAAGTTCTGGAAGTCGCTTTGATAGCGAGCCTTAAATTTCTTATCGCACCTTTTGAAGCCGAACGTTATGGGTTTGATTTTAAAGAAGCTTTTGGCATCACTACAGCAGGAGGAATATTCGGCATAATAGTTTTTACATTCATCGGAGATGGCATTGCTTTTATTTGGAAAAAAATTAAAAACTTTTTCCGTAAATCAGTGAAGAAAGATGAAAGGCTACTTAAGAGGTTCAAATGGTCAACCCGATTCATCATTAAAACAAAAATGCGATTTGGATTAATGGGCGTAGCCCTTATTACTCCTTCCATTATTTCGATTCCAATCGGCACCTTTGTCATCCATCGGATTTACAGGGGAAAATTAAAAAATATGATTATTCTTTTTGCATCACTTCTTATCTGGTCGGCAGCTCTTAACGGGCTTGCTCAATACCTGAGACTGTCACAATACCTTCATTTGCCAAAATAAAAAACCCGCCAGGATTTTCCCAAGCGGGTTTTAAAAAAATAATGAAAAATATTATTTTGTTTCTTCAACCTTCTTTACATCTGTTTTTGTTTCAGATGTAGTTGTTTTAGCTCCTTTATGGCAACAACTTTTAGCACCTGATTTTTCTTCGCTGCATGCCTTTTTATCTGCGGCAGTAGCAGTAGCAGCATCTTTCGAGCAACACTTGCCATCTTTCTTGCAATCTTTTTTGTGTTTCTTTTTGTTTTTGTCTTCTTCACCGCCCTTTACAATAACTTTTGCGTGAGTCATTGCACAAACGGTGTTAATGCCAGCTGCTCCAATAAATCCTGTAAGAGCGAGCGTAAAAAATAATTTTTTCATGGATAAAATATTTAAGTGTTTATGTTTCGTTTTACAAAACCAAAGATAATCAAAACTTCCCTCGGCATGATTGATATATCTGATACTTTTGTTAAAATTTGTTAAGATGAAAATAAAGATATACCAGGTTGACGCTTTCACAAATCATCTTTTCGGAGGAAACCCTGCCGCTATCTGTCCGCTTGACGAATGGCTTGCTGATGAAATGATGCAAAACATTGCCCATGAAAATAATCTTGCAGAAACTGCCTTTTTCGTAAAGAAGGAAAATGGATTTCACATTCGATGGTTTACGCCAAACACAGAAGTTGATTTATGCGGACACGCAACACTTGCCACAGCTCATGTAATTTTTCTTGAACAACCCATTTCAGGAAATGAAATAACTTTTGATTCGCGGAGCGGAAAACTAACGGTAAGAAAAGAAAACAACCTGCTTACACTGAATTTTCCTGCAGACAAAATGGAAAAAACAAATCTTTCACAGCAGTTGATTGTTGCTCTGGGCACAACTCCTCTTGAAGTGTATAAAGGGAAAACCGATTATATGCTTGTGTATGATACACAGGAACAGATTGAACGAATCAGACCCGATTTCAGAAAGCTTGGCGAACTTGAAGCACGCGGAGTGATTGTAACTGCAAAAGGAAAGACCTGTGATTTTGTCTCCCGCTTCTTCGCTCCGAAATGTGGAATTGATGAAGACCCTGTTACAGGTTCTGCACATACATCGCTCACACCTTACTGGAGTGCAAAACTTGGAAAGACAGAATTAAGCGCTCTGCAGTTATCAAAAAGAAAAGGTTATTTGAAATGTAAACTTCTTGGCGGCCGGGTTGAAATTGCAGGAGAGGCGAAGTTGTATTTGAGAGGAGAAATTGAAATCAACGAATAATATTTTTATTTGAAAACCATAGAACTCGCCATGCCGCCTGAAGAGGCAGCCAGCGAACAAAGAATTACTGCAACTATCAGAAGACAATTAAAACTGTCTTCTTCCGACTCTCTTTTTTTCTCCATTAACAAACGCTCCATTGATGCGCGTGCGCGCGATGTAAAAGTGCGGTTGTTTGTTTCTGTTTCAATAAATGAAAAACTTCCTGATAAAAAAATTGAAGGGCGCCACCTTCAAAATATTTCTTCTGCAAAGCCGGTTGTAATCATTGGATGCGGGCCAGCAGGAATGTTTGCCGCATTGCGTTTAATTGAACTCGGCTTCAAACCAATTATTATTGAGCGAGGAAAAAATGTAAAAGACAGAAAAAGAGATATTGCAGTAATAAACAAACAGGGAATTATTAATCCAGATTCCAATTATTGTTTTGGCGAAGGCGGTGCCGGAACTTATTCCGATGGAAAATTGTATACGCGTTCAGGCAAACGCGGTAATATTCAAAAGATTCTTGAAACATTTATACAGTTTGGCGCGCATACCGATATTGCCATTGACGCTCACCCGCACATAGGCACAAACAAACTTCCCGGCATAATTGAAAATATTCGAAAAAGCATTCTTGAATGCGGAGGAGAAATTTTGTTCAACACAAAATTTATTTCTTTTGATTTATCAGGAAATACAATCAAAGGAATAAAAGTTAAAAGTAATTTAAATGAAAATAAGCATTCGATTAAAGCCGATGCAGTAATTCTCGCCACAGGGCATTCAGCCCGGGACATCTACGAATATTTCCACAACAATAATTTTCAGATTGAAGCAAAACCATTTGCCCTTGGCGTGAGAATTGAACATCCGCAAAGCATTATCGACTCGGCACAATACCATTGTGAAACAAGAAATGAATTTCTTCCTCCTGCCTCTTATTCGCTGGTAAGCCAGCAAAATAATAAAGGAATTTATTCTTTCTGCATGTGCCCGGGCGGAATCATTGCGCCATCTGCCACCGCACCCGGAGAAGTTGTGTTGAACGGATGGTCTCCTTCAAAAAGAAACAATCCTTTTGCCAATTCAGGAATTGTGGTGAGCGTGGATGAAAAAGATTTTTCAAAATTCTCAAAATACGGAGCGCTTGCCTCGCTTCGTTATCAGCAGGATGTGGAGAAGAAAGCATTTGAGTTGGGCGGAGGAAATTTGAAAGCTCCCGCACAACGCATGGCAGACTTTGTAAATAAAAAAGTTTCATCATCGCTTCCCAAATGCTCTTACCTACCCGGAGTTGCTTCTGCTGATTTGTACTCTGTTCTTTCAAAAGAAATTTCTTCTGCGCTTCAGTTTGCGCTGAAAGATTTTGGAAGAAAGATGAAAGGATATTTTACCAACGAAGCCGTTCTGGTGGCAACGGAATCACGCACTTCATCTCCTGTAAGAATTCCAAGAGATTCTGAAACTCTCATGCATACACAACTCGCTGGATTATTTCCCTGTGCGGAAGGAGCCGGATATGCCGGAGGAATTGTAAGCGCTGCCATGGATGGAGAACGATGCGCGGAGGCTGTGAAGTATTGTAATCTATAACTCTGCAATTACGCTCTCACCTCCAGTTACCATATCATTCAGTTTTACATTTAATTTTGTGCCAACAGGCAGAAGCACATCCACCCGCGAACCAAATTTTATGAAGCCACATTGTTCTCCCTGCTTCACGGTTTCATTTTTCTTTCCATAAAAAACTATTCTGCGGGCTAATGCACCTGCAATTTGGCGGAAAAAAATTTCACTTCCTTGCTCACTTTTTACGACCACGGTTGTGCGCTCATTCTCAGTAGATGATTTGGGATGCCATGCCACCAAATATTTTCCGGGGTGATATTTATAATAAGAAATTTGTCCGCTCACTGGATAACGATTCACATGCACATTAAAAGGCGACATGAAAATTGAAATCTGCAAACGTTTGCCGTGAAAATATTCTTCTTCCATCACCTCTTCAATCACCACCACTTTTCCATCAGCGGGAGAAAGAATATGGTTTTCATTGAGAATCACTTTTCGTGAAGGGTTTCTGAAGAATTGCAAAATAATAATCAGAAAAAATCCTGAAACAGAATAGCCAATCCATTTTGCTATTTCATTGCCACCAAAAAAATAAATTACCGAATTAAGCAGAGCAATAAAAACAATCGTTAAAAAAATGCTGGGAATTCCTTCCTTATGAATCATAAAAACTAATTTATTACCTTTGGTTATTCATTCTTCAAAAAAAATCGTGTCAAAGTTTTTCGAAAGTAAGAAATTTTCAATCATGAGATTTTCCCTGCTGATGATTGCCACCTGCCACCTGCTCCCGATAGTTATCGGGACAAACATATGCCATGCACAATCAGGCACATGGGTAGCCGTTTATGGCGGAGAGCAGTACGATCGTGGCAGAGGCATTGCACAAACATTTGATAAAGGATATATTGTATGCGGACCCAGCAGCAGCTATGGAATGGGCAATACGGATTTTTATCTTTTGAAAATTGACAGTGCAGGAAAATACCAATGGCAAAATACTTTTGGAGGAATTAATATTGAAAATTGCTTTTCGGTTGAGCAGACAAAAGATTCTGGTTTCGTAATTTGCGGATATACCAACAGTTTCGGGGCAGGCGGCTACGATGCCTACCTTGTAAAAACAAATTCTCTAGGCATTCTTCAATGGGAAAAAACGTTTGGAGGAAGTGACTGGGATTTTGCTTATTGGGCAGAGCAGACAAATGACGGAGGGTATATTTTATGCGGTGAAACTTACAGTTTCGGAAATAACAGTCAGGCATATCTGGTAAAAACAAATTCAGCGGGAAATTTATTGTGGGAGAAAAATTTTGGTATTAGCAATAAAGAAGCAGGGAAAGAAGTGCACCAGACTTTTGATAACGGATATATTTTTGCCGGCTACATAACAAACGATGGTGGCGATGCAAATTTTTACCTTGTGAAAACAGATTCTGCAGGAACTAAAAAATGGGAAAAGAATTTTGGAGGCGCTGGAGATGATATTTGTAATTCAGTAGCGCTTTGCGCTGACGGAGGATTTTTGCTGGGCGGGCATTCAGTTATAAATGGTACTGAAAAATTTCATTTCATGAAAACCACTTCAACTGGTGCTGTTGTGTTTTCAAATACCGATGCACCTTCCAGCAGCAACAAATCAATCACTCGCATCCGCGAAACGGATGATGACACCATCGTATTCATCATGAATTCTGATATTGGCGGATTGGGCGGTCAGGAAATAGTTCTTCTTAAATATGAGATTATGTGGAGTTGGTTTCCCTTTGTGCACACATTTGGCGGAATCAATGATGATGAAGGATATGATTTTGTTCAAACAGCTGATTCCGGCTATGCGCTTGTTGGATTTACAGCAACTTTTGGAACAGGTCCTGATAACATTTTTATTGCTAAAACAAACAGGAATGGGGATTATAACACATCCATTAATTCCTTTGTTTCAGTTAACGAAATTTCTGAAAAAGAGGATGGTTTTCTGATTTACCCGAATCCTTCAAATGGAAGGTTGCATATTTCCAATTCAAAATTTCAGGCTTCTGCAATCAGAATTTATAATTTAGTTGGACAAAATATTTTCCAATCTGAAAATATAGTTTATAATTCTGAAGTGAATATTTCGTCACTGCCACAAGGAGTTTATCTTCTCGAAATCCTTTTCGAGGAAGGAATAGCAAGAGAGAAAATTATTATTTCGAAATAGTTTTTCTTTTCAATATCACCATCTCATTCTTTTCATAAATTTTTTTCCATTCATCAGCATTCATCAGCATTGTTGCTTGCACAACAAATGATTGTTTTGAGAGCGGATATGGATTTTCTTCGTAGGAGAAAATCACATAATCTGCATCATTGACAACAGGAAACTGATAAATATAATCCCTGAACGCGAGATGGGGAATAAAAGAGGACTGCGCACTCACTTTTGCATCACCGGGAATTAATTTTAAAGCATTGTTTGCTTCAGGCACATCATAATCCTTTTTGTAATGCCTTATTTGGTATATACGGTGACGGTCGCGGTCAAAGTAAGTGTATGAGCGGTCAAAACTTCTGATGGACATGACAAGGGAAAGAAAAGCAAATCCATAGGCAAGATATGTTTTCCACTTCTCATCATAGAGTTTTCCAATCACATAAAAAGCGCCTATGCTGCAGATGGGAGCAAACTCAACCGAGTAATGATCCGCCAATCCCCACTTGAGAAAATCGTTGTGAAACATTTTCTGAACGAAGATGGGCATGAGCATAACCATGAACTGCGGACGAAAAAGAAATAAAATTGCTCCCGACAACAGTACAAAAATCCAGGATTCCATTTTTTGATAATCTCCGAGGTAGTTACTAGTTTGATTTAAAAAAAATAATTTAAAAACATAAACCGGTTTTGTAAAAAAAGTTGTCATCACTTCACTCATGTTTGCACCAAGTACAGAATAATTGCTACGGATCTGCACATACGCTTCGCCATCATTTGCAAGGGCGGGCATTACAAATTTTACTACGAGAATAAAATAAGCAAAAGCCATTATCGAAAAAGAAAATGCAATCCATCTCAATGGCTTTTCCTTCCAATATAAAAGAGAAATTCCCGCGCAGACAAACGCCATCCACAGCGGCATGTTCTCTTTTGTTGAAATCTGAAAAACAAAAAATAAAACGGCCCATCTCCATTTTCTCAAATGGAAGAAATAAAAAAACCAGGGAACAAACATAGCTCCAATGACGTTATTGTGAAAATCAAAATTGAGCGCTGAGAAAATTCCGTAGAAAAAATAAAAATGCAATTGTGCCAGAAAAGAAATTCTATCGCTGGAGGAAATTTCTTTTATGTATTTGTAAACGCCAAATCCACCAAACAAAACAAATGTTATCTGGAAAATTAAAAGCGTATAAGTTCCGAACATATAACTGAACGGGGAAAGAAGCATGATGAAGATTTCAAAATGTTCGCTCAGATAATTTTTCAATTCGGGCTGAATAAGCGTGCAGTTGTTGAAACGAAAATGCGCATAATCATACATCGCATTATTCATCAATCCCAAATCATACGCGTAGGTTCTGAAATTATAATGATTGACTAATGAAAGAAGCGAATAAATAACTGCAAAAAAAATTACGGTGATTAATTGCAGGCGGGATATTGAAACTTGCCTGACAGAAGCCAGATATAAAAACAATTTTCTCATTTGTAAAACCTTTGCTAAAAATAGATAAATTCGTGGAGTATATTTTTAGAACATGAATGTTCCTTTAAACATAGAAGAGTTCATAAAACTTGCGAATGAATTCACCGTGATTGATGTGCGCTCTCCTGCAGAGTTTGAGCAGGGACATATTCCTGGCGCCCATAATATTCCTTTGTTTGATAACGATGAGCGTGCGAAAGTTGGTACCGCTTACAAACAAACCGGCAGACAGAAAGCAATTGAAATTGGTCTTGAATTAGTCGGACCGAAACTTTCTGGCTTTATACAAAAGACAAAAGAGATTCTTCGCGGAGTTTCATCCCGCAAAGGCGGGACTCAGAATGACAATCAACCTGAAACCATTTTGGTTCACTGCTGGCGCGGTGGAATGCGCAGTGAAAACTTTGCGCATCTTTTAAATGTATACGGATACAAAACTCATACACTTATAAAAGGATATAAAGCTTACCGTAACTTTGTTTTGAAAAGTTTTGAAAGCGAAGCGAACATAATAATTCTTGGCGGAGAAACAGGAAGCGGCAAAACAGAAATATTAAATAATCTCTTCCTGCTTGGTGAACAGATTATTAATTTAGAAATGCTGGCAAATCACAAGGGTTCCGCATTCGGTTCGCTCGGAGAAAAGCCACAGCCAACACAGGAGCAGTTTGAAAATAATTTATCGCATGCACTTTCTCATCTTGATATTTCAAAAAGAATATGGCTGGAAGATGAATCGCGAAGCATTGGCACCTGCCAGCTTCCAAATCCGATTTGGGAAAAGATGAAGCAGGCGCCAATCATGCGTGTGAATATTCCGAAACAAGAACGTATAGAGCGATTGATGAATGATTATGGGAAATTTTCAAGAGAAGAATTAGCAAATTGCATTTTAAAAATTGAAAAACGACTCGGACCTCAGCATGCAAAACAAGCGCTGGAAGAATTGGAAAAAGGAAACTTGCGCGAAGTGGCCGACATCACGCTTACCTATTATGACAAAGCATACAATTATAATCACGAGAAAAGAAATTTTAAAGATGTGTTTGTGGTGGAATGTGAAAGTGCGAATGCAAATCTAAATGCAAAGAAAATATTAAAAGCCCATCCCTCCCTTCCCGAAGGGAAGGAGAAAGTAATAGCAAATGAAATCAGATAACACAAAAATAAATCCTCTCCCCTTCGGGGAGACAAGAGAGGGGCTTTTTCGCCTCACACAGTTCTCTCACGGTGCCGGATGCGGATGCAAAATCGCTCCGAACATACTTGAAAAAATTCTTCACTCAACAACTCCTCAACTCAATAACTCACAACTTCTTGTTGGCTACAACACCAAAGACGATGCCGCTGTTTACGACATTGGAAACGGAAGAGCAATAATATCTACCACAGATTTTTTCATGCCGATTGTGGATGATGCTTTTGATTTTGGCAGGATCGCTTCTGTAAATTCTATCAGCGATGTGTATGCAATGGGAGGAAAACCATTAATGGCTATAGCGATTCTCGGCTGGCCCATCAATAAAATTCCATCTGAAGTGGCGCAAAAAGTTTTAGAGGGTGCCAGAACAATCTGCGCGCAGGCAAACATTCCTCTCGCAGGCGGGCACAGCATTGACAGTCCTGAACCGATTTTTGGTTTAGCGGTAACGGGAGAAGTGGATATAAAAAATATCAAAAAGAATTCAACCGCCACAGAAGGCTGCAAATTATTTTTGACGAAACCCCTCGGAGTAGGAATGATTACCACCGCGCACAAACGAGGAGCGGTGATTGAAAAAGATTTTGAAGAAGCAGTGAGGTCAATGACTCAACTCAATTCTCTCGGCTATGAATTCGGAAAGTTGGATTATGTGAAAGCAATGACCGATGTAACAGGGTTCGGGTTGCTAGGGCATTTGATTGAACTATGTGAAGGAAGCAACCTCTCTGCAGAAATTGAATACTCTAAAATCCCGCTGCTGAAAAACATTTCCCATTATGCTTCTGAAAAAATTTATCCTGATGGCACCATGCGCAACTGGAAAAGCTATGAACATAAAGTGAGTGGAATTGGAACTGAATCCCTTTTAACATTGTGCGACCCGCAAACAAGCGGAGGGCTTTTGGTGGCGGTGGATTCCGGCTATGAAGATGAATTTATATCGTTTACAAAAAAACACCATCTCGATCTTCATCCTTTCGGCATATGCAGGCAAAAGGCAAGAATGCCTGATTCCCCAATAGTAGCTGTTTACTGACGTTGAAGTCCCAAGTTCCAAATTCCAAGCCCCAAATTCCAAGGGAACAGCCGATGCTGGCTGTTTCTTGTGACTTGGAACTTGGGGCTTGATGCTTGGGACTTTTTCATTTTTCGGAAACCTGACTACCGATGGTATATCCTACGGGTTTCAACGAAGCAAAGCATAGGTTCGTCTGCTGAAACCGTGCGCTTGTCTAAATTCCGGGAACTTCTGTTAGCATATATACGTTGAATAGGGTAATTAAGCGCCTATGAGCCATGACACACACAAACATCACCAGCCACCTCATTCTTACAACCGTTCTTATTCTGTTGCTTGCTGCAACTTCGGACGCACAAACCAAAATGCAAAACACTCAAAATGCGCTGGAAGGAAAAACATTTATCATTCAGGTTTATGACTATTCGCCTGACGGAAAAAAGACAGGCGCTCCACAGCAGGACGAACTCACTTTTATTGGCGGCAAGTTAAGTTCAAAAGTAATGAGCAAGGATTATATTTTTGCTCCGGGCAGCTATTCTGTAAAAGCAGATACTGAAGGTATCGCTTTTGCTGCCGACAATATTAACTTGCTGAACGGACAAGCAATATTCTGGCTGGGAACCGTGAAGAGCGATACGATTGAAGGAAGCATGAAGTGGTTTGCAAAAGGAAGCACTCAACTATTTTGGGGAACGCTCAAATACAAGAACGAAGAAAAATAATTTCTCATCGAAGCAACACGCAAGTTCAGCAACACAAAACCTTCGCTGGTCTAAATTCCAAAAAACATTTTAAGATGCCCACGTTAAAAAGTTAAATACGTCAAATGGGTAATTAACTTAATTGCGGACGTTACAAATAGCAATAGCAAAAGAAGAAAATCAAAAATTAAAAATTAAAAATTAAAACATGAGTGCCTTTACCACAGAACAAAAGCAGCGCATTTTAAGCTGGCACAAAGCACGCATAAAAAGAAAGGCAATCAAACACATGTTCAAAATTACAGACCGCCAGTTAGACAACATGCTTCAAAGAGAGCGATTAAAGCAAGAGAGGAAAAAAACTAATGACTAATAACTAACATGCTCTACCGAAAATTCAAGCCCCCCAGCCCCCCGAAGGGGGGAATCAGTGCGCCCAAATCCTCCCCCTTCGGGGGAGTTAGAGGGGGCTTTGGCTTAAACACAACCCGTAACCGCCAGAATATAAGCCGAAACCGAAAAAATATGACAGCAGAAGAAGCAAACACAACAGGGGGAGTGTTCTCCTCAAGTCGGGGAGTGTACTCCTCCATACGAGGAGTGTACTCCTCCATACGAGGAGTGTACTCCTCGATACAAGGAGTGTACTCCTCCATACAAGGAGTGTACTCCTCCATACGAGGAGTGTACTCCTCCATACGGGGAGTGTACTCCTCCATACCAAAAGCAATGAAATTTAATCAAAAATCAAACAATAACCTTTAAAACCAAACAAATTATGTCACGCAATGAAGAATACATCCCCAAGCGGGATGACGACTTTTACAATTTCATCAAAACCCTCATCAAAATTCTGCTGCAAAGCACAGAAGGAATCATCAACTGGCAAGCATGGGAAATACCCGAAGCCAAGTTCAAAAAACTCAGCGAACTCTGGAACGAGTATCAAAAACTGTATGACAAAGCCCAGGAAAAAAAGAACCGCGATGCAGGCGATGTGGATGACCACCGAGAGGCGCGCAAAGCATTGGAAAAATACCTGCGCAAATTCGTCAACCAGTATATAAGGTATGAAGACCAAGTGCCGCGAGGCGAAAAAGTGCGCATGGGCATTTTGCCAAAAGATGAAACGCCCTCGCCCGTTCACGGCACCACTTCGCCCCTGGTGAAATTGAAAAACGATGGAGGCGCCATCATTGATGTGGAGTGCCGCAGAGATAAAGACCAAACCCGCCCCAGCATGCTCAAGGGCTATAACGTAGAACTGCGCTGGTGGGCACTTGAAAAAACCGCGCCCCCTCCCACCAACCCCAATAAAACCGGCTATGCCGAAGAACTATCCAGCAAAGCCCATTTTAAGGTAGATGCCGACATGGATAATCAGGGGAAAAAATTCTATTGCTATGTGCGATGGAAACATAAAAGCGATTCCAAATTCAATTCGCCATGGACAGATTTAATGCAGATAACCATTTCGTAAAAATGAAAGTCCCAAGCATCAAGCCCCAAGTACCAAGTCCAAAGAAGCAGCCGACATCGGCTGTTCACTTGGAATTTGGGACTTGGAATTTGGAATTTAGGACTTTATTTCCTTTTGGGATTTAGGGTATTGCCTGCGGGAACTGTGGCGGAGAGGAGGGTTAAAATTGGGCAAATCTAATCCGCCTCTTCCCAAGGGCAGAAAAAGAAAATGAAAAAATAAAACCTATGACAACACTTACAAAGACCTTTGCTGTTTTATTTACCGCAGCAGCATTAACTTTTAGCCCACACACTTTTGCGCAAGGCTCAAAAGGAGATAAGGACAAAAAGAAAAACGGCAACTCATCCTCTTCTGAAGGCGGGCAATCCGGTTATCAAACAGGCATCGGGCTGCGAGGCGGATTTGAAGGAGGTATTACCATTAAACATTTTATAAAAAGCAACAAAGCTATTGAAGGAATAGTAAGCAGAGGCTGGGGGTATGGTGGAATTCGTATAACAGGATTATATGAAATTCATAAACCTTTTCCGGAAGTAAAAGGATTAGACTGGTTTTACGGATTGGGGGCTCACGTTGGATTTTATAATGGCAGTTACTACGGTTACTATGGCTATGCAGGAGGTGGATACTACGATAAAAAGGGTAAATGGCATGCAACAGGTTACCGAGACAATTATACGGTTGCAGGAATTGATGGAATACTTGGTTTAGAATATCAATTTGAAGAAATCCCTTTCACAATTGGCATAGACCTCAAACCATCTTTTGATTTTATTGGCAGAGCCAACCATTTTGGCGATGGAGCATTTTCAATAAGATACACCATTAAATAAAGAGTTGTCGAAACACTTATAATAACTAACTGATGTTACGCAGAAAAGCAATTAACCGCAGAGAACACAGAGAAAACAACACGCGGAGAGCCGCAGAGAAAATGCAATCTTGTATTCTCAGCGGTTCTCTGCGTAAAACCTCAGCGAACTCTGCGGTAAAAATGTATTTGCGTAACATCAGT